>NZ_JASDDF010000017.1:0-10517 GCF_030407535.1 Pseudoalteromonas sp. APC 3224
CCCCATACCACTAAAAGACTAGTCGCTTACTTGCCTATTTTTTGTATTATGAGTTAATGATTAACAGCGGGCATAGATATGGATATTTTTACAGCTGAACACATTTCCCCTTTAATTTCGCTTTTACTCATTTTACTAGCGGGGTTTACTTCGTTTGTATCGGCGGCTTTTGGTGCGGGCGGTGGTTTAATGCTGTTGGTGGTAATGGCGTCGGTTATGCCTATGGCGGTGGTGGTGCCGGTTCATGGTTTAGTGCAGTTGGGCTCTAATGCCAATCGGTTGTTGTTAAGTATTGCCCATCTTGATAAGCCGATGTTGTTGTATTTTACTCTGGGTGGATTAATTGGCGCGGGGCTATCAAGCCAAGTAGTAAGCGGTATTAACCTTGATAGCATGAAGCTGTTTGTGGCTTTATTTGTGATTTATTTACTGTGGGGAACAATTCCTGAATTTAATAAAGACTCACGATTAGGGCGCTTACTAGCGGGCTTAATAACCGCATTTATCTCGACTTTTGTCGGAGCAAGTGGGCCTTTGGTAGCGAGTTATTTACATATTAATCATTACGATAAGCTTAAATTTACCGCGACTTTTTCAAGTGTTATGACCTTGCAGCATAGTTTAAAAGCCGTTGTTTATGCGGGGCTTGGCTTTAGCTTTTGGCAATGGTTGCCGTTAACACTGGCGATGATTTTAAGCGGAGCCATTGGCACCTGGTTAGGGATTCGATTACTTAAGCGGCTCTCGGTGGCGCGTTTTAGGGTTATTTTTAAAGTGATTTTAACTCTGCTTGCCATGCAGCTTGCATGGCAAGGAGTGAGTGTAATGTTTACTTAATAGCGGCTTTTATTGGTTTGTCGCCATCAAATAACTCAAAAATACGATTGCTATTAAATGAGTTTGTAGCAACGTGAAGCAATGCGTTGGCTACATTTTCGCGGCTAATTTTAGCCTTTGACTGATCGCTAGGACGTTCAGTTGTAACTTCCAAAGAGGCACTGTCGTCGGTTAATGTTCCTGGGCGGACAATTGTGTAATTGAGTCCACTGTGAATTAAATGCTCATCAGCCATATGTTTTGCTACTAGATAGGGCTTTAAGTCACTATCTATTGCATCTGGATCGTCTGCGCCAATAGAGCTGACCATAATAAAGTGTTTTACACCGTGCTCTTTAGAATAAGTTGCCGCTTTTGTCGCTGCCCACAAATCAATAAGTACGGTTTTATCTGTGCCTGTACTTCCACCTGAACCTGCCGCAAAGATAACTTGGTCGCAGCCATTAATGGCATTTGAAAAGTCACCTTCTAAATCCTGTTCAACAATACTTAAAAATGGGCTATCTAAATCATGCAGTTTGCTTTTGTCTCTTACAAGTGCAACAACATTTTGCTCATTTTCTAAAAGTAGTTTGGTAGCCATTTTACCAATTTGACCACTTGCACCAATAATTAAAGTCTTACTCATAATTAATTCCTTCTCAATATAGTGTAAAGGTTGTTCGTACAAACAGACCTTGGGGTAGGGAATTATTTTTAAAGGGTAAATGGGATTTAAATGAGCTTATTTTAAAAAACATATTAGTTAAAAAGTCATTACTTAACTGAGTATTAAAATTAGTTATTTTTAATGTGTTTTTTAGAACTTTTACTCGATCCTTATAATTACTTCGGTTACATAGTTACGGTGGTATAAGCTAATACCTACATTGCGTTCTTGATAATTACAATAAAGGGTTTTGTAGGTATTATTACCTTTAAATTTTATTGCGAATAAGATCACGAACAATAAAACGTCCTGGATGAATTGCTTGGCTTACACGCTCACTTAGTGGGCGAGGTTCATTGTTTAAACTACTAATTAAGTGCTCGGCAGATAACGGTGCACTGCATAATGCTCGCGCGCCAAAGCCGGTAAAAATATGTAGGCCCTGTTGTGGTTTTTCTAACGACTGATATTGATAGCGCTTGCCCAAGCGTAAATTAGCAAATGCATGTGTATAATCAGTTTGCTCCACCCATTCACCGGCCATAGGTAAGTGGTCAATAAAACTACAGCGAACAGCGGCTTTGGCTGAGCTAATATCGCCTAAGCTAGTGGCAAATTCAGTGTTGTTATAAAAACTCAGTAATTGCTCGCGGTTAGTGTGGTTGTCTTGCTCGGTCACTTCACGGCTTTTGCTATTTTTTTCAAAGGTGGCGCCCATACAATGATGATCTAAATAAGCGGGAGTGAAATAGCCTTTGTGACACAGCACAGTATTAAGTTTACGTGATTGCTCGCTTGCCTGAACATGTGACACTTGGCCGCGAACGCCAACAATGGGAAGTGTTTTGGTTTGCGTAAATGCATCACTGTGCTCACCAGTACAAATAATCACATCGCTAAAGGGGCCAAATGTTTGCTTTTGCGTGGTTAAGTACCAACCATCGGGTTGTTTATTAAATTGCTCAATATGGCAGTTAAATAGGCTTTCAAACGCATTTAATTGCTGTGCGGCATCTAACATTGCACAGACTAGCTGCGGGGGATTAACCCAGCCGCCTTGTTCAAAAAACACCCCTGAGTAACCTGTTTTAACCCCAGCGATAGCATCACCCTCATCAGCAGTCACATTTCGCATAAGCTGCTCTGGCCACAGTTGTTTATCAGCGAGGTTTTGATGGCGATCTGCCAATGGCTGTTTTACTGCATGTTGCAGCACACCACACCACTGGTGATCAAACAAAAAACCATTGTTGAGTAATTGATTATAAAGCCGCTTTGCATATAAAAAACTGTGGGCAAATAATTCACTATGTGGCGAGTTTTTTGCTTGTAAATGCGGATACACAGCCCCTTGCACATTGTGCGATGCCCCCATTGCGGGTTTTTCATCTTGGCAAAATAAGTGGCTTTTTATCCCACGCTTTGCGAGGCTATAAAGGATGCAACTGCTCGCTATACCACCGCCAATAATAGCCACACTTGAAAGCGGTGAGGGGTGATGCTCAAAATAGGCGGGGGCTGATTGTTTTGGGTTGGCTTGAGCAAGTGTGCCAATTAGCATCTCACGCTTTCGGCCAAAACCTTTGGCTTTTTGCATGCTAAAGCCTGCCTCGTTTAGTCCTCTGCGCACAAAGCCCGCAGCGGTAAACGTGGCTAATGTGGCATTGCTTCTAGAAATATCAACCATGGCGTTAAATACACTTTGCTGCCACATGTCGGGGTTTTTACTTGGCGCAAAGCCATCTAAAAACCACGCATCAACCAGTCCACTTTGTGGGTAGCTCATGCTATTAATACATTCCAGTACGTCGCCAAAATAGAGGTCGAGGATTACACGGCCATTGGCAAATTCTAGTCGATGGCAGCCATTTAAATTAATCGGGTAGAGGGCAACGAGCTGCTTGCTTAAATGGCTTAAACTAGGCCAAGCTTGCAAGGCTTGTTTTAAATCATTTACGCTAAGTGGATATTTTTCAAAAGAAATAAAATGTAATCGCTGTACTGTATTTGGCTGTTCATTTTGAACTTGTAAGCACTGTAAGTGGTCAGAAAACTGCAGCCATGCATTTAAAAAGTTAAGCCCAGTACCAAAACCGGTTTCGGCAATAACAAAGTGTTCACGGTCATGATTTTGTAACCGTGTATCTATACTGTTTTGTTGATAAAACACATAATGCGATTCAGCAAGGCCGTCGTCATTAGAAAAATAAACATCGTCAAAGTCATTGGCAACTGGTGTGCCTAAGTCGTTAAAGTGTATATGGGCGTTTTTTATCATGACCAATTCAATTTATAGATAATTTTTTAATTATTTTACGTGTTTTCTTTGAAATAGTCTGGCGTTATTTATAAGCTGTAGCTTCAGAGTACAAGTGTACGCTAGAAAGCTGACCACTTAGATGATTAAATTCGCGTAAAATAGAACACAATTAAGTATTAAGCTAAGGGAATTACCCATGAGAAGAGCCGTAATAACAGGCATCGGTGTTGTATCAAGCATCGGCAATAATAAACAAGAAGTATTAGAGTCACTTAGAGCTGGTAAAAGTGGTATTGCTTTTAATCAAGAATTTGCTGATTACAAATTGCGTAGCAATGTATCAGGTAAAATTGATATTGATGTTAAAGAGCATGTTGATCGTAAAGCAATGCGCTTTATGGGCGATGCGGCGGCTTACTCTTATATTTCAATGGCGCAAGCGATTGAAGATGCGGGTCTTAGCGACGAGCAAGTATCAAACGAGCGTACTGGTTTATTAGTTGGCTCTGGCGGTGGTTCATCAAAATGGCAAGTAGAAGCGGCTGATATTCTACGTGAAAAAGGCGTTAAGCGCGTTGGCCCCTACATGGTGCCACGTACTATGGCAAGTACCACCTCTGCATGTTTAGCAACGCCGTTTAAAATTAAAGGTGTTAACTATTCAATTAGTTCTGCGTGTGCGACTTCTGCGCATTGTATTGGCCACGCGGTGGAACAAATTCAATTAGGCAAGCAAGACGTTATTTTTGCAGGCGGCGGTGAAGAGCTTCACTGGACGTTAGCAATGGAATTTGACGCTATGGGCGCGCTTTCGACTAAATACAACGACACACCTGAAAAAGCATCACGTACTTATGACGCAAACCGCGATGGTTTTGTAATTTCAGCCGGTGGCGGTATTGTGGTAGTTGAAGAACTTGAACATGCACTTGCTCGTGGCGCGCATATTTACGCTGAAATTACCGGTTACGGCGCAACCTCTGACGGATACGACATGGTTGCCCCATCGGGCGAGGGTGCAGCACGTTGTATGCGTCAAGCTATGCAAAACGTTGACAGCATTGATTACCTAAATACCCACGGTACATCAACACCGGTAGGTGATGTTAAAGAGCTTGGCGCTATTCAAGAAGTATTTGGTGGTAATTCGCCAATGATCAGTGCCACTAAAGCAATGACAGGCCATGCACTAGGTGCAGCTGGTGTACACGAAGCTATCTTTTCATTATTAATGCTTGAGCACGGTTTTGTTGCGCCATCTATCAATATTGATGAGTTAGATGAACAAGCGGCAGGCTTGAATATTGTAACTGAAGCAAAAGACGTTGAACTAAACACGGTTATGTCTAACAGCTTTGGTTTTGGCGGTACTAATGCCACGCTAGTAATGAGCAAATACAAAGGTTAAGTTAACCGTTACCTATTTTAAAGCCGAGCAAAATGCTCGGCTTTTTCGTTTGTGCTAATAGGGGGTTGTTCGTTACAATAGCGCCTCATTTCGCCAAACGGACTCACAATGAAAATTCTTGCCGATCAAAATATGCCTTTAGTTGAGCAATTCTTTAAAGATATGGGTGAGGTTGAACGATTTGATGGCAGGCAATTAACTCCTGAACAACTTATCGATGTTGATGTACTGCTTACCCGCTCAGTTACTCAAGTTAACAGTGACCTATTAGCACAGGCGAATAAACTAAGCTTTGTAGGTACCGCTACGATTGGTGTTGATCATATTGATACCGATTTACTCAACGCAAAAAATATTGATTTTACCAGTGCGCCTGGCTGTAATGCCATAGCCGTAGCTGAGTATGTAATAAGTAGCTTATTTGCATTAAGTCAAGAAAATGCCAGCCCGTTAAGCGGTAAAACAATCGGCATTGTGGGTGTAGGTAATATTGGTAGTTGCCTCGCGCAAAAATTAAAAGCGCTTAACGTTAATTTACTATTGTGCGACCCAATTAAGCATGAGCAAGGGCTATTAACCGAGCATGTTGAGTTAGATGAACTATTAGCGCAGTCAGATATTGTCACTTTTCATGTGCCGTTAGTTAAAACGGGTAAGCACAAAACCTTACACATGCTTGATAAAACACGCTTAACTAAACTTAAATCTGGGCTGACTTTAATCAATGCTAGCCGAGGCGATGTGATTGATAACCAAGCCTTACTTGAAGTAATGCAAGCCGGATCAGAGCTCGATTTAGTGCTGGATGTTTGGGAAAATGAACCTAACATTTTAACTGAATTACTTGAGCACGTGCGCTATGGCAGTGTTCACATTGCAGGGCATACCCTTGAAGGTAAAGCGCGAGGTACACAAATGTTGTACCAGCGCTTATGTGAGCTAAAAGGGGTTAACGCAATAAAATCGCTTGATGATTTTTTACCGCCTCCTGCGATTAAAAAAGTCACCCTAGAAAGCAGTTTTAGCGAAACAGATATAGCCCGTTTAGTGCATTTAGTTTATGACGTACGCCGTGATGATGGCATTTTACTCCGTCACTTGGCCGATGAAGGCTTTGACAGCTTACGAAAAAACTACCCAACCCGCCGTGAATTTAGCACTGTGATGGTTGAAGGTGATAGCACCGAGCTTGCCGTACTTGCCCAGCTTGGCTTTACCACAGCAAACTAATTTAATTAGCGCGGTTGTTTTAACCGTGCTTACAGAGGATGAAATATGTCGCAAAAATATAACGTTGCCGTACTCGGCGCTACTGGCCTTGTTGGTCGTCAAATCATTGAAACTTTGGAAGATCGTAAATTTCCGGTCGATCAGCTGTTTTTATTAGCAAGCAGCCGAAGTGCCGGCGAAGATATAAAGTTTCGTGGTGAGAGCATAGAAGTACGCGATGTTGAAGGCTTTGACTTTAGTCAAGCGCATATCGGCTTATTTTCTGCTGGTGGCAGTGTGTCTGAAAAGTATGCCCCGATTGCTGCAGACGCAGGCTGTATTGTTATTGATAATACCTCACATTTTAGAAATGACTTTGAAGTACCGCTAATTGTGCCAGAAGTGAATGCAGCGAGTTTAGCCGATTTTAGAAACCGTAATATAATCGCTAATCCTAATTGCTCAACTATTCAAATGATGCTTGCGCTTAAACCTATTTATGATGCCTACGGTATTGATCGTATTAACGTTTCAACCTACCAAGCAGTGTCGGGCGCAGGCAAAGAAGCGGTTGATGAACTGGCAAAACAAACAGCTAACTTAATGAATGCACGCCCAATGGAAAACGACATTTTTCCTAAGCAAATTGCGTTTAATGTTATTCCGCAAATCGATAGCTTTGAAGACAATGGCTATACACGCGAAGAAATGAAAATGGTAAACGAAACGCATAAAATTTTAGGCGATACGACCATTGCAGTAAACCCGACTTGTGTTCGTGTTCCGGTGTTTTTCGGTCATTCTGAGTCAATTAATATAGAAACGCGTATGCCTTATGACTTTGAGCATGTGAAGCAATTATTGAGCGATGCACCGGGTGTTGAGCTAATTGATGATGCGGGTGATTACCCAACGGCTGTCTCAGATGCCAGTGGTAACGACACTGTTTACATTGGCCGTTTACGTGCCGATATTTCACACCCACATGGATTAAATATGTGGGTAGTAAGTGATAATACCCGTAAAGGGGCTGCAACCAACAGTGTGCAAATAGCAGAAGAACTCATTGCTAATTATATGTAATTAGCCTGAAGACAGTGATAATCCAATAAACGGCAAACCAAAGTGGTTTGCCGTTTTTTTGTGCTTTAATTGCCATTTTTTTGCCACTTACAAACAGCTGCGGTGTAAACACTTTGATAAACAACATAAAATTATTTTTATCTAGATGTTTAAGGTATTTATTTTCAATGCGTTGCGATGGATATTATGGCTTAACTGGTTTATAGTTTGTAACTGGAATAGAGCTTGCAATAAAAATAGATTGTAATAAAAATGTGCGTTAGCCTCGTGGTTAACAACGGCAAGAATAATCAATGTTTAAGCGCCAATTGAAAGCGCTGTGTTAACATTTAAACATTAAAGGATCAGCATGCGCGGTTTCGTTTCACTTATTATATTAGCGTCTGCACTGATGGTAACGACTGTTTACTCTCAAGACAGTACCCAATTAAGAGGGCCCAAAGGCGCAGATTACGGCGCACAGGGGCGTTCTATTGGGCCAATAAAACCAACCGATACACTTTGGCGCATTGCCGTTAAGGTTCGTCCTGATAATTCAGTTAGCATTTACCAAGTTATGCAGGCCTTGTATAACAAAAACCCCAACTCATTTTTAGAACAAAATTTAAATCATATGCAAAGCGGTTCTTACTTAAAGATACCTACTTTGGCAGAAATTAGACGAGTAAACCCGCAATTAGCTAAGCAACGCTCTGAGCAAGATGATGACCTGTGGGAAAAAAAGAAAAATGGTACGCTTACTCAAGCAGAAATTAATTCAGCTCAAACACAAGTAACCCAAGCCCGCAAAGCAGACGTTGATGAAGCCAAAAAAGAATTACAACAAGAATTAAAAGAGATAAAAACAGACCAAGGTAATAAATTAGTTGAGCTTCAGCAGCAGTTTAAAAGTTCAGTTAGCAATGTAGAAGAGATTTTAGTCGAAAACAACAACCTTAAAAAACAGCTTACAGGTATTTCAAACGAATTAGAAAACGTTCGCTTACAGCTTGGTCAAGACAGTGAAATACAGCAACAGTTAAAAGAATTAATCCTTAAGCAAAATGAGATTATTGCGCAGCAAAAATTAAAAGAGGTAGAGCAAGAGAGTGAATTTAGCTTTGCCGCGCTACTTTCGAATCCTTTAGTGCTGATTTTATTAATGACCATTCCGGCTTTATTGATCATTTTTGCCGTTGTTATGTGGTTGCGTAAGCGTAGTAATAATCAAGAGCCTGAAAGTGACGATGATGAGTTTATTCCTCAAGCTCCAGCGTTTACTGATCCAATAAATGAAGAGCAAGAGCCCATTCTTGATGAAGAAGCGCCAGCTCCCGATCCGCTTGATGATATAAGCGTGCAATTAGACGACAACATGGATGACGTGTTACTCGATGATGATGTGGCATTTAACGATGATCTCGATGATGACAGTCTACTAGATCAAGATGAGTTAGAAAGCTTACTCAATGATGATGTTGTTTTTGAAGACGAAAATACTGAAGACGATGAACTTGATGTTTTCATGCAACAGGACTTTGATAGTTCCGATGGCGATGATACAGGTGATGCTATCGACCTTGATGAGTCAGATGACATTTTAAGTTCGGATGACCTAGATAGCTTGTTTGATGAAGAAGATGACAATGCTCTGCCAGATGAACCTAAAGGTGAATCGAACGATGATATGGCAGCACTTAGTGAAGAACTTGCTGAAGAGGGCGAAGACTTTAACATTGACGACTTGCTTGATGAGAATAATGAACAAGCAGATGATGTAACAGCACAAGCTGATGATGACGATGAGTTTGATATAGACAGTTTACTCGATGCTGAGCAACCAGTAGCTCAAAGCGAAGAGCCTGATATCGATAGTTTAGTTGAAGAAGATGACGAGTTTGATATTGATGACTTGCTTGATGCTGAGCAACCGGAGACTCAAAGCGAAGAGCCTGATATCGATAGTTTAGTTGAAGAAGATGACGAGTTTGATATTGATGACTTGCTTGATGCTGAGCAACCGGAGACTCAAAGCGAAGAGCCTGATATCGACAGTTTAGGAGAAGAAGGCGACGAGTTTGATATTGACGACTTACTCGATGCCGAGCAACCGGCTACTGAAACTCAAAGCGAAGAGCCAGACATCGACACTCTAGTTGATGAAGACGATGAAGTTGATATTGACGACTTGCTCGATGCTGAGCAACTAACTACTGAAGCTCAAACTGAAGAGCCAGATATCGACAGCTTAGTTGATGAAGACGACGAAGTTGATATTGACCAATTGCTTGATGCTGAGCAACCAACTACTGAAACTCAAAGCGAAGAGCCAGATATCGACAGCTTAGTTGATGAAGACGATGAAGTTGATATTGATGAATTGCTCGATACTGAGCAACCGGATACTGAAACTGCAACGCAAGAGCCAGATATCGACAGCCTAGTCGATGAAGATGATGAAGTTGATATTGATGGTTTGCTCGACGCTGAGCAACCAATTACTGAAGCTCAAACTAAAGAGCCAGACATCGACAGCTTAATTGATGAAGACGAAGTAGATATTGACGATGTACTAGATACTGAACAACCTGAAAGTGATGTTCATGATTCTGAAATAGATCATGCATTGGCGGACTCAATTGAAGATTTAACTGACGCGCAAGAAGAGTTAAATAGTGAAGATGTAGAATCTATCGCTTCATCTTTTGCTGAGCCAGAGGTTGCAGCTGAGACAGAAATTGCAGCAGAGCCTGAACTTGAAGCAGAGCCTGAACTTGAAGCAGAGCCTGAGCTTGAAGCAGAGCCTGAGCTTGAAGCAGAGCCTGAACTTGAAGCAGAGCCTGAGCTTGAAGCAGAGCCTGAACTTGAAGCAGAGCCTGAGCTTGAAGCAGAGCCTGAAATTGAAGCAGAGCCTAAGCTTGAATCAGAACCTGAAGCAGAGCCTGAGCTTGAAGCAGAGCCTGAGCTTGAATCAGAGCCTGAGCTTGAAGAAGAGCCAGAACTTGAAGCAGAGTCTAATGTCGGATCAGAAGATGATTTTACCGATACGTCTTCTAATTTACTCGATCCAGAAGACGCGCTTGATGAGTACA
>NZ_JASDDF010000017.1:10614-18833 GCF_030407535.1 Pseudoalteromonas sp. APC 3224
GATTATGTAGAAGCACCTGATTGGTCAGTCGATGGCTTAGACGAGCAACCTGAACCAGAAGCTGAGCTTGAACTTGAAGTCGAGCCTGAGCTTGAAGCCGAACCTGAGCTTGAAGCAGAACCTGAGCTTGAAGCAGAACCTGAGCTTGAAGCAGAACCTGAACTTGAAGTAGAGCCTGAGCTTGAAGCCGAACCTGAGCTTGAAGCAGAACCTGAACTTGAAGCAGAGCCTGAACTTGAAGTAGAGCTAGAACTTGAAGCAGAGCCTAATGTCGGATCAGAAGATGATTTTACCGATACGTCTTCTAATTTACTCGATCCAGAAGACGCGCTTGATGAGTACAACAATGAAAACCTTGATAGCGTTGATGATTTACTGAGTGAGTTAGAACAAACAAGTGATGATTATGTAGAAGCACCTGATTGGTCAGTCGATGGCTTAGACGAGCAACCTGAACCAGAAGCTGAGCTTGAACTTGAAGCAGAGCCTGAGCTTGAAGCAGAGCCTGAACTTGAAGCCGAACCTGAGCTTGAAGCCGAGCCTGAGCTTGAAGCCGAGCCTGAGCTTGAAGCAGAACCTGAACTTGAAGCAGAGCCTGAACTTGAAGCAGAGCCTGAGCTTGAAGTAGAACCAGAGCTTGAAGTAGAACCTGAGCTTGAAGCAGAACCTGAACTTGAAGCAGAGCCTGAACTTGAAGTAGAGCCTGAGCTTGAAGTAGAACCAGAGCTTGAAGTAGAACCAGAGCTTGAAGTAGAGCCTGAACTGGAAGCAGAGCCTGATGTTGGATCAGAAGATGATTTTACCGATACTTCTTCTACTTTACTCGACCCAGAAGATGCGCTTGACGAATACAACGATGAAAACTTCAAAAGTGTCGATGAGCTTTTAAGTGAGTTTGAGCAAACAGGCGATGAGGATGAACACGTACCTGATTGGTCAATGGATGACTTAGACGAGGATCTTGATGAAGAGGAAATTGATTTAGGCGATGACCCGCTTGCTGGCGATATCCAAAGCAACGATTTATCGACAGAAGACGATGAGCTATATGAGCCTGAAATAATCACCCCAAGTGAAGAACTTGAGGAGTATCCTGAGTTAGAGCTTGATGATGAACTGCCTTTATCAGATGAGGAGCAACAATCACTAACTCCAGAAGAGCTACAAGGTGATAATTTAGATGGTGATGCCACAGGCATGTCACCCAGCCAAGCAGAGCAAGATCTCGCTAATGCTCTATCAGCAGGTAACGATCTCGATAGCCTAGAAGATGATTTTGATGATGAGCTGTTACTTAACAATGAGTTTTCAGAGTTAGATATAGAGCAAGCTTTAGATAATGATATTTCAGAGTCTGCAGATCTGACTGAACAAGCTGCAGATGAGCAAGCTGTTAGCTCTAAAGATGATTTTGACGATGATCAACTTGATGCGTTAACAGAGTCAGCTGAATTTACCGATCAGCAAACAAATGCTGATCGAGAAGCTGATTTAACGCAAACGTCAGTACCGTCAGAATCAGAAATGATTTCAGATGATGAACTAGATGATGAGTTCATGGCTGATTTAACACAAACAGATTTTGATTCATTACTGAATGAGTTGGCTGAACCTGATGATGTTGATTTAAGCGACAGCAGTGAATTCGATGTTGATTTTAATAGCTTACTTAATGAAGATTTAGCTGATGATAAAGCACCATTGTTGCAAGAGCCCATTGAGCAACCTGAGGTTACTGAGCCATTAGATCAAGATGACTTTGTTGATATTGATGCATTACTAGAGCAAAGTGATGATGCGGATATAGATCACGAACCCTACACCGACGTCGATATGGATGTTGGTTTGGGTGACTACGATTCATTACTTGCTGGTGATAACCCTATGGATGTTGATACTCAAAGTGGTGGTTACTCGGCAAAGCTTGATCTTGCTCACGCATATATAGAGATAGATGATGCTGACTCGGCAGTTAAAATTTTAGATGAGATTATTAATAATGGCCCAGACGATGTGCAAGAAGAAGCACAAAATCTAAAAGCTAAGCTGAAAAACTAACAATAGCTAATCCTGAAAAGGATATCTGAGCTGTAAAACCCGTTATTGGTTAACACTAATAACGGGTTTTTTGTATCGCATAGTTAGGAACCTTAGTTCGCTGCTTTTATTGGAACGCCATATAGCATAAAATGCAGCGTCGATTAGCACAGTAGGTAAAGCAGTAATTATGCGAGTAGCACTTGGAGTAGAATACAACGGCGCGCGTTACAGTGGTTGGCAGCGTCAATCTCATGTAAATAGCGTACAACAAGAAGTAGAAAAAGCGTTGTCGCGCATTTGTAATCATCCGGTTGAAATTGTATGTGCAGGGCGCACCGATGCCGGCGTGCATGGCACTGGTCAAGTTGTGCATTTTGATACCCATGCTGATCGTGAAATGGTGGCCTTTACATTAGGCATGAATACCTTATTACCAAAAGACATTGCTATTCGTTTTGCCCAGCCTGTGGTTGAAGACTTTCATGCTCGCTTTAGTGCAACTGCTCGTCGTTATCGTTATGTGATTTATAATTATGCGTTTCGTGGTGCGGTATTAAATGAAGGTGTTACCCATTTTCATCATCCTTTAGATGAAGTGAAAATGCAGCAGGCTTGCCAATATTTATTAGGTGAGCACGATTTCACCTCGTTTAGAGCGCTTCACTGCCAAGCTAATACGGCAACGCGAACGATTCATCATTTATCGGTACAGCGCCAAGGTGCTTATGTCATTATTGATATTAAAGCCAATGCGTTTTTGCATCATATGGTACGTAATATTACCGGGTGTTTAATGGATATCGGTTTACATAAACATGAACCAATTTGGTTAAAAGAGTTGCTAGATGTTAAAGAGCGTGCCAAAGCGAGCGCCACAGCAAAAGCGGCGGGTTTATATTTAGTAGATGTTGATTACCCAGAACACTTTAATATTCCTAGAACGCCGTTGGGGCCATTGTTTTTAGCCGATACCGATATTTAAAAGGTAATCAGGTGGTTATTTTTATACGCTATTATTCGTAGGGCTAACTACTAAGACCAGTTTTTTATACCGTGATAGCGTAATTCATGTTTTAATTGGAAAAATTTGTTTGCATGGTTAACATGTAGACTCGCGACACAGAACAGCATTAAGAGAGTTGCAAATGAGTTGGCTAGAAAAAATCTTACCAAAAACGACTAAATCTTCAGGTCGTAAAGAAATTCCAGAAGGTGTATGGGCTAAATGTACGTCATGTGATTCAATTTTATATAAAGCAGAATTAGAAAAATCACTAAATGTATGCCCTAAGTGCGACCATCATATGCGTGTTAGTGGTCGTAAGCGTCTTGAACAATTTTTAGATGACGGTGACCGTCATGAATTAGGCGCTCAACACGAACCCAAAGATGTGCTTAAATTTAGAGACTCTAAAAAATACTCAGATCGTATTAATGCAGCTCAAAAGTCAAGCGGTGAAAAAGACGCACTGGTTGCAATGAAAGGAAACCTAAAAGGTATTCCGGTTGCTGCAGTTGCATTTGAATTCTCATTTATGGGTGGCTCAATGGCATCGGTTGTAGGTGCTCGCTTTGTTGATGCGGTTGACCAATGTTTAGAGCATAATATGCCGCTGATTTGTTTTTCTGCATCGGGCGGCGCGCGTATGCAAGAGGCGCTAATGTCACTTATGCAAATGGCTAAAACCAGTGCCGCACTTGCTAAAATGACCGAAAAAGGCCTACCGTTCATCTCGGTAATGACTGATCCAACAATGGGTGGTGTATCAGCATCATTGGCAATGCTTGGTGATATTAATGTTGCAGAGCCTAAAGCTTTGATTGGTTTTGCCGGTCCGCGTGTTATTGAACAAACCGTGCGTGAAACACTACCTGAGGGTTTCCAACGCAGTGAGTTTTTATTAGAGCACGGCGCAATCGACATGATAATTGACCGTCGAGAAATGCGTGATACGCTTGCACGTATCTTAGCAAAATTTATGAACTTGCCTTCTACGGAACAAGAGCATAGAGTAGCGTAAATTTCAGCTTTACTGATTACATGCTATGACAAAAACAATTCCTAGCCAATCATCAAGCCTTGATGATTGGCTTTGTTATTTAGAGAGTGTTCACCCTGCTAATATAGAAATGGGCTTAGAGCGCGTTGCTCGTGTTGCTAACAACATAGAGCTTTTAACTTCCTCAAGTAAAATCATTCTTATTGCAGGCACCAATGGCAAAGGAACAACGGCACGTTGTTTAGAGTCATTATTATTAGCCCAGGGTTATTGTGTTGGCACCTATGCTTCACCTCATTTAGTTCGCTACAATGAACGTGTACGTGTTAATGGCGCTGAGCTTGACGATCAATACCATGTCGATGCGTTTAATTTACTAGAGCAAGGACGTGGTGACACACCATTAACCTATTTTGAATATGGCACCTTAGGCGCGTTGGCAATATTTAAACGCTTAGAAGTTGACTACGTGTTGTTAGAGGTCGGTTTGGGCGGGCGTTTTGACGCGACTAATATTGTTACCCCATTTGCCAGTGTGATCACCACCATCGATTTAGATCATAAAGAATATTTAGGTGATACCCGTGAGCTAGTGGCTTATGACAAGGCGGGAATTTTTAGAGAGAGTACTCCGGCAATTATTGGGGATTTAAATATTCCGTATACAATGACCGATTATGGCAAAGAAATTAACGCTAATATGGTGCTATCGGGTAGCGACTTTATTTTTAAAGAGTATGCGCAGAGTTTTAGTTGGCAATTTAAAGCACATAAACTCGAGTTACCTAAACCGGCCATCCCGTGTCAAAATGTGGCCACTGCGTTAACGACCTTGTCGGTGCTAGATTTATTACCAAGTGATGAAGTGATAACTCAGTGCATAGCTAACTTAGTGGTAGAAGGGCGCTTTCAACAATTAAGTGAGTCGCCATTAGTGTACACCGATGTGGCACATAACCCTGAATCGGCACGTTATTTAGCAACTAAGTTAGCAAGCTATAAAGATAAAGGCTTTAAAATTCATGCATTAGCCGCTATGCTTGCTGATAAAGATAAAGTCGGTGTGCTTAAAGAAGTGGCTGATGTGGTAGATGAATGGTCTTTAGCGAGCTTAGACGGCCCGCGTGGCGATAGTGCCGCCCATCTTCAACAGGCGCTTTCAAGTATACCCAATAGTCATTTTAAACAGGGTTATA
Source organism: Pseudoalteromonas sp. APC 3224 (assembly GCF_030407535.1). Lineage (GTDB taxonomy): Bacteria > Pseudomonadota > Gammaproteobacteria > Enterobacterales > Alteromonadaceae > Pseudoalteromonas. Next base: position 15,851 of record NZ_JASDDF010000017.1, read on the forward strand.
GCAACGTAGAGGTAGCATTGGATGCTATTTTGCCAAGCCAGCCAAGTAATACACTATTGATTGTATTTGGCTCATTTTTTACCGTTGCTGGCGCTATTCATTACTTTAAAAAATAGAGAGGATGTCGGTGAACTCAGGTTTTATTAATCGCTTAGTCGGAACAAGTATTGTGGTGATCGCAGCAATTGTGTTTATTCCCAATATACTCGATGGTGAAAAAGTGCACTATAAAGAAGGCTTTAAAGCGATTCCAGAACGCTCTGAGTTCAAGACCATTGATTTACAAGAATCAATTGATCAACAAGTGGCAAATGCAGAACCATTAAAAGAGGATGAAATTGAAGATATTCAGCCTGATGATGCTGCATTTGAGCAACAAAACAGCTCTGCTGAAACTGACGTTACTGCACACCCAACAATGGTTGAAGGGGTCATAGCCAATACAAAGCAAAGCACAGTCACTACCGGGCAAGATGATGCTACGCGTAATACCAATGAAAACTTAACAAGTATGGCGTATGTTATTCAGCTTGGTAGTTTTTCTCATGCGGCAAATGTAAAAGCGTTGCAGGCAAAGCTAAAAACGAAAGGTTTTAAAAGCTTTACTAGGCCAATTAAAACGCCAAATGGTACGTTAACTAAAGTATTTGTAGGGCCGTCATTAAGTAAAAATGAGCTGCAGTCCCAACTTCCCGCACTGAAAGAACTAACTAAACTAAACGGTAAAGTTACTCAATTTGAAGTGGCAAAATAACTTAGTCATTAATAGGTAAATGTGTTTATCAGCTGATATTACACATTTATCTATTCCCTGAACTATCCTCACTTCTAGCCTACATATTTCACGCTATTTTTTATCTAAAAACTGCATGTTTTTACTCATCTGCAATCTCACGCTTAAACTTGCATCACGAGGAGGTTTAGGTATAGAATGCGCCCAAAATTAGCGACTATTTGGTTCTTATGATCTGGGTTGATTACGCCATTCTTGGCATTATTGCACTCTCTACCATCATCGGTTTAATACGCGGCTTTGTTAAAGAAGCTATGTCATTAGCGGTATGGGCAGGGGCTTTCATCATCTCCAGCTTATTTTATCAATATTTAGCTTCCTTCCTAACATCCATTTCTGAACCCCTTTTAAGAAATGCGGCGGCCATTGCCATATTATTCTTTGCGACGCTATTGTTAGGCGGTTTACTAAACTATATTTTAGGTGAGCTTGTACAGCGAACCGGATTATCCGGCACAGACCGTGTTTTTGGTCTGGTGTTTGGTGCTCTTCGAGGCGTGTTGGTCGTGAGCGCGTTACTCTTCTTTCTTGATGCTTTTACTGGTGCGCCAAATACGCATTGGTGGGGCAACTCCATTTTGATTCCAGAATTTGGCTTTGTAGTTGAATGGTTCTTTTCGTACCTAGAAAACAACTCGAGCTTTTTAAATTCAGTAAACCGTTAATCGGCGAGGATAAATTACATGTGTGGTATCGTTGGAATAGTCGGAACATCGCCAGTTAATCAGGCGATTTATGATGGCTTAACCGTTTTGCAACACCGTGGCCAAGATGCTGCGGGTATCATAACTATTGAGAACAATACATTTAGCTTGCGCAAAGCAAATGGCCTAGTGAAAGATGTATTTCACACTCGTCATATGAAACGTTTGCAAGGCAACATTGGCATTGGCCATGTGCGCTACCCAACGGCGGGCTCTTCAAGTTCGTCAGAGGCTCAGCCGTTTTACGTGAACTCTCCTTTTGGTATAGCACTTGCCCATAATGGTAATTTAACCAATGCAGAGTCGTTAAAAGAGCAGTTATTTTCAGAGGCACGTCGCCATGTTAATACTACCTCTGATTCTGAGATTTTACTTAACATCATGGCACATGAGCTAAGTAAGTCAGACAAGCTTAAATTAGACCCTGAAGATATTTTTACCGCGGTTACTGAAGTTAACAATAAAGTGACGGGTGGTTATGCCACTATTGCCATGATTATCGGCCATGGTATTGTGGCGTTTCGCGATCCAAATGGTATTCGTCCTCTTGTATTTGGTAAACGTGAATCTGCTGCGGGTACTGAATATATGTTTGCCTCAGAAAGTGTGGCGTTAAAGCCAGATGGCTTTGAGTTTATCCGTGACGTTGCCCCAGGCGAAGCTATTTATGTGACGGAAAAAGGCGAGTTTCATTCTTTTGCCTGTGCGGATAAAGTGTCTTACTCACCGTGTATTTTTGAATTTGTTTACTTTGCGCGCCCGGATTCAACCATTGATCGTATGTCGGTTTATGCTGCACGTGTAAATATGGGGACTAAACTAGGCGAGAAAGTAGCACGTGAGTGGGCCGATAAAGACATTGATGTCGTTATTCCTATCCCAGAGACTTCGTGTGATATCGCTTTAGAAATGGCACGCGTGCTTGATTTACCTTATCGCCAAGGCTTTGTTAAAAACCGCTATATTGGTCGTACGTTCATTATGCCAGGCCAAGAGCTACGTAAAAAATCAGTACGTCAAAAACTTAATGCAATTGACCGTGAGTTTAAAGGTAAAAATGTCCTACTTGTTGATGATTCAATTGTACGTGGTACAACTTCAGCACAAATAGTTGAGATGGCACGCGAGTCTGGTGCTAAAAATGTTTACTTTGCGTCAGCTGCACCGGAAATACGCTTTCCAAATGTATACGGTATAGATATGCCATCGGCGGCTGAACTCATTGCACACGGCCGTGAGGTTGAAGATATTAACCAAAGCATTAGCTCTGATGGTTTAATCTTTCAATCATTAAGTGATTTAATTGCTGCAGTTAGCCAAGAAAACCCTGAAATCACTAAGTTTGAAACGTCAGTGTTTGATGGACAATACATTACTGGCGACGTTGATCAAGACTACCTAAATCGTATTGATAAGCTACGTAACGATTCTGCTAAAAGCACCCGCGAAAACGCGATGTCGTCTGGTTTAGAAATACATAACCAAG
>NZ_JASDDF010000017.1:18932-97136 GCF_030407535.1 Pseudoalteromonas sp. APC 3224
AATAATAACGAGCAGAATTAATCCACAGGTGACAACAGAGCTTGCATAAATAAAGCCGCGCTCCTGCGGAATGTGCATGATAAGCTACGTAACGATTCTGCTAAAAGCACCCGCGAAAACGCGATGTCGTCTGGTTTAGAAATACATAACCAAGATGAAAACGAATCTGATTAAAAATGATAATACTACCCGGTAGCATTATCGGCGTTACAAAAAAAGGAGCTTAATCGCTCCTTTTTTGTTTTTCAATTTTTAGGTAAACATAGGGCTAATTATACCGTTGGTCCATAGCATGGCGGTAAGCGCTAAAATAATAACGAGCAGAATTAATCCACAGGTGACAACAGAGCTTGCATAAATAAAGCCGCGCTCCTGCGGAATGTGCATTAAAATAGGGACGCCGGTATACAGTAAATAAACTGAGTAAGCGAGTGCCACTAATCCAACACACACCACAAACCATAACTCAGGCCAAAAAGCAGCCAATGCTGACATAAACACCGGTGTAGCGGTATACGCTGCCAGCTCGATAGTTTGGGTAAAGGTTGGTTTAGCACCGAAAGTAACCGCCATCCAATGCGCTAAATAGGCCAGTGCAAATACACCGCCAATTAAAGCAACATACATGGCTGCGCCAATCATCAGTGCGCTTTCATGGGTTAAAAAAACGGGGTTACCTGTGCCTATACTCCAGCCTAAGTAAACCGATGAGTAGTATCCCATTGCTGAGGGAAATAAAGCGATTAGCAAAATGTGCGATAAGCTGTAGGTTAAGCTTTCGTGACGGTTATCAATTGTTTGCCACTCTTCGAGTGGGTGGGCGTATAAGCCCCATAGGTGATTTAGTATCATTGCGTGCTCTCCATAAAGGATAAGTTACTGTTTGGTTATAGTTGGTTTGTTTTTTATACAGTCCATTTAGTTATGGTTCAGTAACTAAGCAAAGTCAAGTTATCCACATGCTTGCAATAAGGGCGTGTGTTTATTTTATTCAGGGCATTATTTCGTGTTAAAATGCGTAATCGCAATTTTTAGCAATGAGTAGTCAGCGTGCCACATAGTCAGCTTTTAGAGCCAATTAACAACTTTTTATTATGCCGTACCCCTGATGAGTGGGTTGAACAGGCGACCAAAAAAGAAAATTTACCCATCATATTAATTGATCATTTAATTTGTGAGCTAAAAGCGGCGCAAAGTGCGATGTTTTTAATCCGTAAGTATGCGGTAGATAAAGACAGCAGTGATGCATTGCTTGAGTGGTTAAAACCGTTTGAAACGCTTATTTATAAACGTGAGGGGAACTGGCGTGATTTAGCGGCTAAAAATAAACTCACTAAATCTATTATTCCTAAATCTAACTCACCTTATGGACAAGGCTTAATTGATAAAATGGTTATGCTAATAAAAGAAGAACTACATCACTTTTATCAGGTGCTAGAAATTATGGATGAATACGGTGTTGAATATAAAAGTATAACACCATGTCGTTACGCTAAGGGTATGTTGCGCAATGTTAAAACCTTTGAGCCTAATGCCTTAGTTGATAAACTTATTGTAGGTGCGTACATAGAAGCGCGCTCATGTGAACGTTTTGCTGCGCTTGCCCCCCATGTAGATAAACGCTTAGGGGATTTTTATATTTCACTGCTTCGCTCAGAGGCTCGCCATTATCAAGACTACTTAACTCTTGCTCAAGAAATTGCTGATTTTGATATTACTGAGCGGGTAAAAGAATTTGCTGAAATTGAAGCGCAGCTAATTACATCGGACGATGAAGACTTCAAATTTCATAGCGGCGTACCTATTACTGCTTGCCAACAACCCGTATAATTTACACATGAAGCTGCTACCAGTTAAACAGCAAACTGTTGTAGCAGTTACTTTTAATTAAATTCTTTTTAAATTAGACACATCCAATACCCTCACCTAATATTAGAATAACTATTTAAATTATTTAACTTATTGCTTTGTAATTCATTTTAATAACAAGGTCATACCTTATTTATTATTGGGTGAGAAGATATGCAAGATAAAGAGGGATTGTTTGTATTTGCAGCTGAAGAAGAAAAAGCAGATACAGAGCTAAAAGCATGGAAGATATTAACCGTTGAGGATGACCTTGATTATCAGAACGCGTTAGTAAATAGCTTAAAAGAACTAAAAGCCAAGGACGGGTATAAATACGAGCTTTTAACGGCAAATACTGTGCCTGAGGCTGCTTTGGCGTTGAGTATGCATCCTGATATTGCACTTATTTTTATAGATGTAGTAATGGAGGAGGATGACTCAGGTCTGCGTTTAGTAAATACTATTCGAGAGGTTATAGGTAACGCAGAAATGCGTATTGTGCTATTAACAGGTCAACCTGGCTTTGCTCCAGAGAGTGATATCATGAAAGTCCTTGATATCGATGAATACTGGAATAAATCAGATATTACAGCAGAAAAGTTGCAATCAATTGTTAATAGTAACATGCGTACATGGGAGTATATTTCACAAATTAGGTCCGCAAAGCAAGGTTTACAGCTGGTGCTAGATGCGTCTAGAAGTATTAACGGTAAGCATGATATGGCCTCTTTTTCTCATGCAGTGCTTAAAGAAATTAGCAATATTTTAAAAATAACCGAAGGCGGCGGTATTTTTTGTTCGAGTAATTCAAACTCTAGCTCTGAATGCTTAATACTCTCTACCCATGGTTGCTTTAGTGGTACTAAAGGGCAACCTGTTGTACCTAACCTGCCTGCAGAAATGCTGCAAGATTTTAAACAAGCGACTATACAGCGCAGTCATATTTTTTCAAAGCACCACAGCGTATTTTTTTTCGAGACTCCCTTAACGCAAGAACAAGATATTTCTTATATAACGATCGTAAAATCAGACAACCCAATTAATGAGCAAAATGAGTATTTACTCAAAGTATTTAGCGAAAATGTGAGCACGGGATTTGCGAATATTTCGTTATTAAATCGTTTAACAGAGCTTGCTTATACCGATGTATCACTAAATTTACCAAATAGGAACTGGTTAACCCGTGAAATAAAGAACATGAATGCCCATGAGCGATTAAAAACACGATTAGTCATTTTTGACATTTATCAGTTTGATGAAAAAGCATTTACTTTCGGGAATGACTTTTGTAATAAATTAATGAAGTTAGTTCATCAAAATATAGTTGATACTTTTGCTAAATATGAACCACGCATAGCACTAATTAGTAACAAAACCTTTGGCATGCTAATTAGCGTTGACTTTGATATTTCAGATGCAATTAGTTACTTTCAAAATAAGCAAAAGTTCGAAATTGAACAGGTGAAGCAATATATTGATGTGCGTATACTGGAGTTGAAGTTAAGCGCTGCTTTAAACTTAACACCTGAAAAAGTGATTAGCTTAGCAGAGTCTAGCCTCAACTATACGTTGGCAAACCATGCAAAGTATATTCAGCATACAGAGGAAAAAACAGATCAGATAACTCGTCGATATGAGCTGATGGCTGAGCTCAGAACGGCTATAGGTAATAAAAGCTTAGAGGTGGTGTTACAACCCAAAATCAGCTTATCAACCTTGAAACCAGCAGGTTTTGAAGCGCTCGCTAGGTGGCAAAGAGTCGATGGCAGCTTTGTACGCCCCGACGAGTTTATAGAATTAGCTGAAACAGCCGGATTAATTAATGAACTAGACCATGTGATTTTTGAGAAAATACTAGAGGCTATAAATCAACTTAAAGAGCAAGGCTGTAACTTACCCGTTGCATTTAATGCGTCCTCTTATGATTTAGTTGAGCCAAGCTACTTTGAACAGATAAAAAATAAAATTGAAGAATACAGTATTTTGCCTTCTATGCTTGAGCTTGAGGTGACCGAAACACAAGCTATTAGTAATTACAGCTTAATTAAAGAGGCGCTTGAGCGGTTTATTTCTTTGGGCATGAAAGTCAGCATTGATGACTTTGGTACAGGGTATTCGTCTTTGGCTCACATTAATGAAATACCGTCTACGTCGATAAAAATAGATCGCTATTTTGTTAGTGACCTTGAGTTTAATGACAATAATCAATACATGATTAAGATGATATTGTCTTTGGCAAAGCAATTTAACTTTTCGGTGATTGCTGAAGGTGTTGAGAATGAGTTTGAGGCCAAGTGGTTGCAGCAACAAGGCTGCGAAACAGCTCAAGGGTATTATTTTTCTAAACCTCTATCTCTAAAAGACCTGTTCGGATGGTTAAAGCAGTATGAAGTGACTGATAATGAATAGCATTAATAGTTTGCCTGTTGGTTCAAAAAAAAGTGTGCTAGTTAAATTGCTATTCAGTTTATTCATTACCTTCTTTATTGGTTGGCTTATATACGAACAAATATATCAAGAAAAAATAAACACCATTAAAGCTCAGCAAGATGAAAAGTTAGTACTAATTAGTAGTGATTTCTCCAAAGAGCTCAGCAGCATTAAAAAGCTAACTCGTATTTTGGCTCAAGGCCCAGTTTTAAAAAGCGATGCACAAAACAAGCCTTTGCAACAAATGCGAAGCAGAGATGAAATAAATAATTATTTTTTAAATTTTGCGGCTATCTCTACTAACATAGCCCAAATTCGCTGGCTAGATAAGCAAGGGCAAGAGCAATACCGCATTAACGCAGTGAATGGTGTAGGCGAAATTGTATCGCCTGATGGTTTGCAAAATAAGCAAAACCGTTACTACTTTCAAAAAGGGATGCAGATCAGTGCGCCTGACATTTTTGCTACAGAAATAGATTTAAACATTGAACACAACAAAATCATAAAACCTCATCAACCATCAATCCGCGTAACCTACCGTACCAATCAAGAAAATTACCTATTAGATGGCCTATTGGTGGTTAACTTTAACTTAGATTATCTATTTAATCAGATCAAAAGCTATAGCCAAAAAAGTACCCATATAAGCATTTTGAATCATAATGGTTTTTGGTTATTAAATAGTGATGAAGATTTAGAATGGGGGTTTATGTATGGTAAAAATGAGCAAACGCTTGCCATTGAAGAGCCTCGGCTCTGGCAGCAAATTATTGGTGGCAAAGTCGAGTATGGTTCGCACTTTTTTGACCATAACCTCTATACTTACCGACGTTTTTCTATTTTTTCACTGCGCGAGAACAAAGGCAGAATTAGTGACACCGATAAAGAGTTAATTATTTTAATAAGTAGTCCTGATGAATTACTAATAACTGGACAGGTGAAAGCCTTACAGTTTGCGTTTTTGTGTAGTGGATTACTGTGTTTAATTAGTTTTGGCTTTATTTATCGTGAGTATAAGTTTCAAAATAAGCTGTTAACCCTCTCGCATAAATTGCATATAGAAAAGATAGAACTAGATATAGTGAACCGAGAGCTTGATGCCACAATAAAGCAGCAACAACAGCTACAAGAAGGACTAATTGAAGCGCAAAAACTATCCTCATTAGGATTGCTCGTAGCAGGAGTTGCTCATGAAATGAATACACCCATTGGTGGAGCCGTTATTTCGGTTTCTAATGCAGATATGGCATTAGCTAAATTAAATGCGGCGATGAGGGAGGGGCTGACTAAATCAACGTTAGAGGAAACAACAACCAGTATTGGTGAGAACCTAGCACTAGCTAAAATTAACTTAAATAAAACCGCAGTATTAGTGAAAAGTTTTAAAAAAATGGCCATTGATCGCCATAACGATGAATTTATTGCATGTGATATTGAAAAAATCATTCAAGAGTTATTATTGTCATTAAATTCCAGATTAAAAAATTCACCAATAAAAGTGAAAACTATTTTCTTGCTCAAAAAACAGGTGATTAGTTTGCCGGGGATTATTTCTCAGGTGGTCGAAAACCTTGTAATTAATGCGCTAAATCACGCTTTTGATGAAAAGCACGAGGGAGTGATAGAAATAAAAGTAGAGCAAGCGACAAATAATAGCGTAAGGCTTAGCGTGTCAGATAATGGTAAAGGAATTAATAATGAGACTAAAGCAGATATATTTGAGCCTTTTTATACAACCGCACGAGGTAAAGGTAATACGGGCTTAGGTTTATATATGGTGCATCAATGGGTAACACAAGTTTTGAAAGGAGACATCAAACTTCATTCAGAACCACAAAGCGATGCCTATTTTAAAACACAATTTCTTATTACCTTGCCTGAGTTAACCGCAAAGTCTCATTACGATTAATTACTAGGGACGTTATAAAGGCGTTGAAATTAATTGTTGTGACTCGGGAGTAATCACTAAATACGAACCTTGAGTATACCAATCGCCCAATACTGTGCGAGTAAGCGTTTGGTTATTAACTTCATAGGTATGTACATTAGGGCGGTGAGTATGGCCGTGGATCATATTAGCCACATTGTGTTTGGCGAAGGTTTCGAGTACCTCGCTTTGCACCACATCCAGTATTTCTATAGGTTTGTCTGCTTGGCTAAGTTTACTTTTTTCACGCGCATCTCGGGCTATTTTCTTTCGATACCATAAGGGCATAGCAAGCATTAATTTGGGCCACCACCAACCACGACTTTTTTTACGAAACTTTTGATACTCAATATCCTGAGTACACATTTCATCACCATGTAAAATTACCGTGGGTGTGCCGTACAAGTCGATCACTGTTTGCTCATCGAGTAGAGTCATTCCTGCCATATTAGCGTATCTTTCACGCATAATAAAATCGCGATTACCATGTACAAAATAAATAGATATACCCGAGTTACTAATTGCCTTTAATTGTTTGGCCACTGTTGCTGATAGTTCGCTTACATAATCGTCACCAACCCAGACTTCAAAAAAATCACCTAAAATATATAGGGCGTCTACTTTTTGAGGAACAATATGGGAGTGTAAAAATTTAAAAAATGCCGCTGTAATATCAGGGCGATTTTCACTCAAATGTAAATCTGCAATAAAGTAGGTTTGGCGAGTCATGGTGATTCCAGTTAAATAAAAGCGGGTGAATACCCGCTTTATGTATTCTTTGAAGAATAAAGGGGGTTTTAGCTTACAGTTACACTTTCAATTACCACATCTTCAAGTGGTACATCTTGGTGAAAACCATTGCTACCTGTAGCAACACCTTTGATTTTATTTACTATGTCCATGCCTTCTACTACTTCAGCAAACACACAGTAACCCCAGCCTTGCGACGTTTCGCTGCTGTGGTTTAAAAAGTCGTTGTTATTCACGTTAATGAAAAATTGCGCTGTAGCTGAGTGTGGATCAGGCGTACGCGCCATTGCTAAAGTACCTACTTTGTTAGATAGGCCGTTGTTAGCTTCATTTTCAATTGGGTCGTTTACTTCTTTTTGTTCCATACCCGATGCAAAACCACCGCCTTGAACCATAAAACCATCAATTACACGGTGAAAAATAGTGCCGTTATAAAAACCTGAGTTTGCATACTCTAAAAAGTTTTTTACTGTATTTGGAGCTTCGCTTTCGTGCATTTTAATGGTGATATCACCAAAGTTTGTGTGTAGAACAACCATGAGGTTTCCTATAGCTGGTTTAAATATTGGTGCTATTTTATCGTAGTTGACTCAGATTAACAAAGTAGATGTTATGTTTGTTATAAACCGCTAGAGCCCATGCTTAGCAAGTGGTAACATAGCTTTTCTGTTAATCGTGAAGGAAAGCAACTAAATGGTACAAATATACAACACACTGACACGCCAAAAAGAACAATTTAAACCTATGGTCGATGGAAAAATCGACATGTATGTGTGTGGTATCACCATTTATGATTACTGTCACATTGGCCATGCACGCACATTTGTGGGTTTTGATGTGATTGTTCGCTATCTTCGTCATTTAGGTTACGACTTAAAGTACGTACGTAATATTACCGATGTTGATGATAAAATTATTAAGCGCGCAAATGAGAACGGTGAAGCCATTAACGACTTAACCGTGCGTATGACTAAAGCCATGCATGAAGACTTTGACAGTTTAAATATGCTGCGTCCTGATATAGAGCCAACGGTAACGGGTCATATGGATGAAATTATTGCCATGGTTGAGCGTTTGATTGCCAAAGGCCATGCTTATGTTGCAGCCGATGGCGACGTTTTATTTGATGTATCAACCTTTGAGCAATACGGGGCACTTTCACAGCAAGATTTAACCATGCTCCAATCGGGCTCACGTGTGGAAGTAGCACAAGATAAAGACGATCCTCTTGATTTTGTTTTATGGAAAAAAGCTAAAGCAGGGGAGCCATCGTGGTCATCACCTTGGGGTGAGGGTCGCCCTGGTTGGCACATAGAATGCTCAGCGATGAGTTCAAAGCACCTAGGTGAGCACTTTGATATTCATGGTGGTGGTTCAGACCTACAGTTTCCGCACCACGAAAACGAAATCGCGCAATCATGCTGTGCTAACAACGGCCAATACGTTAATACTTGGATCCATACCGGTATGGTTCAAGTGAACAAAGAAAAGATGTCTAAATCATTAGATAACTTTTTTACCGTTCGTGAAGTATTAAAGCAATACGATGCTGAGTCGGTTCGTTACTTTTTAATTTCTGGCCATTACCGCAGTCAACTTAATTACTCGCAAGAAAACTTAGACCAAGCACGTTCATCACTTGAGCGTATTTACACGGCATTACGTGGTGTTGAGCCAGTTGAATGTGAGCTTGAGGGTAATGAGTATGTAGCTAAGTTTAGAAAAGCTATGAATGATGACTTTAATTCGCCAGAAGCATTACCGGTTGTGTTTGAAGTTGCTAAAGAGCTAAACCGAGTAAAAGAAAGTGATAGCGAAAAAGCAGGACATTTAGCCTTTATTCTACGCATCTTAGGTGAAATACTTGGTATTGCTCAACAAGCACCTGAGGCATTTTTACAAGGCGGTCAAAACGATGATGAAGTGGCTGAAATTGAGGCATTGATTGTAAAACGTAATGACGCACGTGCCAGTAAAAATTGGGCTGCAGCTGATGAAGCTCGCGATGCTTTAAATGCACTGGGTGTGATACTTGAAGATTCAGCGGGAAAAACAACGTGGCGTAAAGCTTAGCTACAACACGCGGATCACCAAAAAAAGGGTTGCCATTGGGTAACCCTTTTTTGTTATATCAATTGCATTAAATTGATTATGCTTTTAATAAAATTGATATTGTTGACCTCAATTATGGTTGAGGTTTTAAACTCGCATTCATCAATTTAAAAATGGAAAATTAATGAATATTTTACTTGCCATGATCCCTGCTTTTTTATGGGGAACGACTTATGCGGTAACTAAATACGCAACCCCAGAGTGGCCGCCAATCTTATTAGGGGCCATACGTGCACTTCCTGCTGGTTTATTATTGTTGTTATTTAAACCCTCTTGGCCAACTGCAAAGCAATGGCCTGGCATCTTTTTAATCGGCACGATTAATATTGCGCTATTTTTCAGTTTTATTTTTGTAATGGCTATTAACCTACCAGCAGCTATTGCAGGCGTGGGTATGGTGTCTGTACCGGTTGTTGCATTATTATATGCATGGCTTGTTAAACGACAACAGCCAGCGCTAGTGCAAGGTATTTGTGCGCTTGCTTTAGTGGTTTTGGCATGGCGTTTATTTGATCCACAACATATAGCGCTTAATGTGTTGGGAGTTTTAGCGCTGATAGGGGCGCTATTAACTATTGTGATAGGCAGTACGCTGGTACAAAAAGTAACGGCTAAAGTTCATTGGTGGACGGTACTCACGTGGCAGCTAATCATTGGTGGCAGTTTGCTAGCAATTGCCGCTATGGTTCAAGCTTTCTATTTTGCACCACAGCAGTATCAATTTTTAACTGCATCAATAAATACCACGCAATGGCTGGCGTTATTTTGGCTGGTGGTCCCTAATACTGCTTTGGCTTACATCCTATATGTTTGGTTATTAGGACGAATGTCAGTTGTTGAATTTACTTTTGGCACTATAGCCAACCCAATTGCCGGTATTTTATGTGCAGGAATATTAATTAACGAGCAGTATGCAAATTGGCAGTACGCGATTATGTTATTAATGATTGTGTTTTCGGTTTTGCCACAAGGCTTGGACTTAATAAAACGAAGAATGATGATACAAAAAGCCCGCAATTAAGCGGGCTTTGGATTACTTTATTTTTATTTATTAGCTGTGATATTTCTCACACGCTTCTAACGTATTTTCAATTAAGCTAGCAACTGTCATCGGGCCTACGCCGCCAGGTACAGGGGTAATAAAGTCAGCTTTTTGTTCTGCAGTAGCGTATTCAACGTCACCCACTAACTTACCGTTGTCTAAACGGTTAATACCCACATCAATAACAATCGCGCCTTCTTTTATCCAGTCACCCGGAATAAACTCTGGTTTGCCTACAGCAACAACCAATAAGTCAGCACGGCGAACATGGGTTTCTAAATCTTGTGTGAACTTATGACAAACAGTAGTCGTACAGCCAGCTAACAACAGTTCAAGTGACATAGGGCGACCCACAATATTAGAGGCACCCACTACCACTGCGTGCATGCCTTTGTAACGCACGCCGGTTGAATCTAATAAGGTGATAATACCCTTTGGCGTACATGGGCGAAGGGCAGGCATTCGCTGCGCTAAACGACCAATGTTATAAGGGTGAAAGCCATCAACATCTTTATGCGGGGTAATACGCTCAAGAATTTTTTCTGCGTCTAAGCCTGCAGGTAAAGGAAGTTGCACTAAAATACCGTCAACTTCGCCATCAACATTCAATTCATCAATTAATGCTAATAGCGCTTGCTCTGTTGTGTCTGCGGGCAAATCAAATGATTTAGAAATAAAACCAACTTCTTCACAGGCTTTACGTTTTGAACCAACGTAAACTTGGCTGGCTGGGTCTTGTCCAACAAGCACCACAGCTAATCCTGGGGCTCTAAGGTTTTGTGCAACACGTTCTGAAACTCGTTCAGCCACTGCGCTACGTACTTGTTTTGCTACTGCTTTACCATCAATGATGTTTGCCGTCATGGGTGACCTTTAATTAGGTTAATTAACTTGATACCGATACATTTAAAAAACGAATGCATATATAGGGGTTAAAATGCCGATAAAGAAAAAGACCTTCACCTTACTCATTTTTTAATATGGTGGCTATTTTCGCAGAAAAGCGGTTGAGCGCCAAGTTGCTTTTAAATTATAAGCCCCCGAATTATAAAAAAGAGTTTAAATTTTATCCCTGTATCGTAATATTTGACCATTATGAACTAAAAATGAGCAATTGATTTGTTTTCTTAAAAAAACGTTTGACCTAACCCGGTCAAATCACTATTATGCACCCCGTTGTCAACGAGGTCACTCGCAGACAATAGTAAGTATCGGCGATTAGCGCAGTTTGGTAGCGCACTTGGTTTGGGTCCAAGGGGTCGCAGGTTCAAATCCTGCATCGCCGACCATTTCCCCTTAAATTCCATATTCTAAATCTCTATTTTATTTAAAATAACTCTATTTTTTGCTCCTATTCATTCTATACATTTTAATTAGCCTGTTTTTTATTCGCTTAGGCGTTATCTGCCTTTAACTACCCCAAATAATTGCCCCCCACACTCGACTATCATGAATATTAGGTTATAATGCCGCGTCTATTTGTTTAAAAATATAGTGCCCTAGGGCAGAGCAGCAATGGTATCTCCTGGTAGCGACGGATTTTTTTAAGCTCTAAGGCTTGAATTTTATCAAGACGCCTATAGATTACTTTGTTTGTAATGAAGGCGAAAAGTCGCCAAAATTGAATATTGAGGTAAATCATGCAAGTTTCTGTTGAGACGACTCAAGGCCTTGAGCGCCGTCTGACCATCACCGTTCCTGCAGAGAACGTTGAGACCGAAGTAAAAAAACGCTTACAACAACTGTCAAAAACGCAGCGTATCGACGGTTTCCGTGCTGGTAAAGTACCAGTATCAGTAATCAACAAGCGTTTCGGACCAGCTGTTCGTCAAGAAGTTGCTGGCGAAGTAATGCAACGTAATTACATTGAAGCAATTGTTGCTGAAAAAATTAACCCTGCTGGCGCACCTACATTTGCACCAAAAGCACTTGAAGCAGGTAAAGATTTAGAATTCTCAGCAACATTTGAAGTTTACCCTGAAGTTGAAGTTCAAGGTTTAGAGAAAATTGCTGTTGAAAAACCAGCGGTAGAAGTAACTGACGAAGATTTAGCAAACATGCTAGAGACACTTCGTAAGCAACACGCTTCTTGGGCTGACGTTGATGCAGCTGCTGGCGCAAACGACCGTGTAACGGTTGATTTCGTTGGTACTATCGACGGTGAAGAATTCGAAGGCGGCAAAGCTGAAGATTTCCCATTAGAACTTGGCCAAGGTCGTATGATCCCAGGTTTTGAAGACAACATCGTAGGCAAAAAAGCAGGCGAAGAAGTTGTTGCTGACGTAAACTTCCCTGAAGATTACCACGCTGAAAACTTAAAAGGTAAAGCGGCTCAATTCACTATCACAGTGAAAAAAGTTGAAGCGCAAGAATTACCTGAATTAAGCGATGAGTTTGCAACTAAATTCGGTGTTGCCGAAGGCGGCGTAGACGCGCTTAAAGAAGAAGTTAAAAAGAACATGACACGTGAGCTAGACCAAGCGGTTAAAGCTAACGTAAAAGACCAAGCAATCAAAGGTCTTTTAGAGCAAAACGAAGTTGAAGTGCCTAAAGCATTAATCGACCAAGAAGTTGACGCTTTACGTGAGCAAGCTGCTCAACGTTTTGGTGGTAACGGTCAAAATATGCCTGAACTTCCAGCTGAATTGTTCCATGAGCAAGCAGTTACACGAGTTAAAACTGGCCTATTATTAGGCGAAGTGATCAAAGCAAACGACATCAAAGTTGATGACGCTAAAGTTGAAGCACTTATCGCTACTGTAGCATCTGCATACGAAGATCCAACTGAAGTAGTAGAATACTACAAAGCAAATGATCAACTAATGCAACAAATGCGTAATGTAGCAATGGAAGAGCAAGCTGTTGAAGCTATTTTAGCTAAAGCAACTGTGACTGATGTTGAAAAAGCATTTGATGACATCATGAATCCACAGCAAGGTGCATAATAAGTCATTGACTTAAGCGCTCGCTAACGATTAAATGGCTCGTGTTACTCTGTTTATGCAGTGTGCCCGGGCCATTTTAGTTTGTGGTTCTTAATTAGCTAAAAATGATCATTATGCTTTTCTTAGAATAAGTATAAGCGCATAAGGAATTAAATAAGTATGAACACTGGTATGACAGATCCCCTAAACGCATTAGTACCAATGGTTGTTGAGCAAACAGCTAAAGGCGAGCGCTCGTTTGATATTTATTCGAGACTATTAAAAGAGCGTATTATCTTTTTAACGGGCCAAGTTGAAGACAACATGGCAAATCTGATTTTAGCGCAAATGCTTTTCTTAGAATCAGAGAACCCAGATAAAGATATCTTCTTATATATCAATTCACCGGGTGGCTCGGTCACTGCGGGAATGGCTATTTACGATACAATGAATTTCATCAAACCTGATGTAAGTACTATTTGTGTGGGCCAAGCGGCTAGCATGGGTGCGTTTTTACTATCTGGTGGTGCTAAGGGTAAACGTTTTTGTTTACCTAATTCACGTGTAATGATTCACCAACCATTAGGTGGATTCCAAGGTCAAGCATCTGATTTTGAAATACACGCGAAAGAAATCCTGTCTATTAAAGACAAATTAAATCGCTTAATGGCTGAGCATACTGGCCAACCGCTTGATGTTGTTTCACGTGATACAGACCGTGATAACTTTATGAGTGCAAGCCAAGCTGTAGATTACGGTATTGTTGACTCAGTATTTACTAATCGCAGTAGCAAGTAAGTATGCCTGCAAGCAGTAATGCTTGCTAATGAGAGTTACTATGCGAAAAAGCCTAAATTTTGGTATAGTTAAAGCGTATTAAAATAGCCACCAAGACTTTGGTGGCCAACGTAATAAAATGAGGTAGCTGAATGTCTGACACTCCTACAGACGGCGACAAAAGTAATAAATTGTTATACTGCTCTTTTTGCGGCAAAAGCCAGCATGAAGTTCGAAAATTAATTGCAGGACCTTCAGTATACGTTTGTGATGAATGTGTAGAGCTGTGTAATGATATTATCAGGGAAGAAATTAAAGACATCGCGCCTAAGCATGATGCCGCTGACAAATTACCTGTGCCAAAAGAAATTCGTAACCACTTAGACGACTACGTAATTGGCCAAGAGCATGCGAAAAAAGTGTTGTCTGTAGCGGTTTACAATCACTACAAGCGTTTACGCAACCAATCAACTAAACAAGACGTTGAACTAGGTAAAAGTAATATTTTATTAATTGGTCCAACGGGGAGTGGTAAAACACTACTAGCTGAAACGTTAGCACGTTTGCTAGATGTGCCGTTTACAATGGCCGATGCCACCACGTTAACCGAAGCCGGTTATGTGGGTGAAGATGTTGAAAACATCATTCAAAAGCTTTTACAAAAATGTGACTACGACGTAGAAAAAGCACAACGTGGTATTGTTTACATTGATGAAATTGACAAAATTTCACGTAAATCAGATAACCCATCAATCACCCGTGATGTATCAGGTGAAGGTGTACAACAAGCCTTACTGAAATTGATTGAAGGTACCGTTGCTTCTGTTCCGCCACAAGGTGGACGTAAACATCCACAGCAAGAGTTCCTGCAAGTAGACACCTCTAAAATTCTGTTTATTTGTGGTGGTGCATTTGCTGGTCTTGATAAAGTTATTGAACAGCGTAGCCACAAAAATACTGGCATTGGTTTTGGCGTTAACGTTAAAGAGTCGGCAGCGAGCCGCTCTTTAAGTGAAACATTTAAAGATGTTGAGCCAGAAGATTTAGTAAAATATGGTTTAATTCCAGAGTTTATTGGCCGTTTACCTGTTGTTGCTACATTGACTGAACTTGATGAAGCTGCACTGGTACAAATTTTAAGTGAGCCTAAAAACGCTATTACTAAGCAATTTTCAGTATTGTTTGGGATGGAAGACGTTGAGCTTGAGTTTCGTGATGATGCACTACGTGCTATTGCTCACAAAGCAATGGAACGTAAAACCGGTGCACGTGGCCTGCGTTCAATCGTAGAAGGTGTATTGCTTGATACTATGTATGAGCTGCCTTCAATTGATAACGTAAGTAAAGTGGTTGTTGATGAAACCGTTATTAAAGGTGAGTCTGACCCAATCTTGATTTATGACAGCAGTAATCAAGAACAAGCCGCGGCAGATTAAATTCTGAGCAAGTTGTAAAAAAAAGGAGCCAATGGCTCCTTTTTTTATAATTAATTTAATCGAGTTGGCAAAAATTGTTGAACTTTAATTAGGTTATCCCCATATACTTGAGTAATCTTTAAATAAATGAAGTGCAAAGAGAAAATACAATGACGCTTGAGAGAAACGATCGAGTCGAAATCCCTGTGCTAGCACTGCGCGATGTAGTGGTGTATCCACACATGGTGATCCCGCTTTTTGTAGGCCGTGAAAAATCAATAAAATGCCTTGAAGCGGCAATGGATAAAGACAAACAAATTTTCTTAGTTGCACAAAAAGATGCAACTGTAGACGAGCCTGAGAAAGACGATATTTATCGTGTAGGGACAATTGCGACTGTACTTCAATTATTAAAGCTACCCGATGGTACAGTAAAAGTATTAGTTGAAGGCACACAGCGTGCAAATATCGAAGAGTTTGTTGATAACGAAGACTTCTTTGTTGCCAATGCTCAGTTTATTGAATCTGATTCAGTAAACGAGCAAGAACAAGATATTTTTATTCGCAGTGCATTAAGCCAGTTTGAAGGCTACGTAAAATTAAATAAAAAAATCCCACCTGAAGTGATGACTTCGGTCTCTGGTATTGATGAGCCAGCGCGTCTTGCTGATACCATGGCTGCGCACATGCCATTAAAAGTGCCTGAAAAACAAAAAGTACTTGAAATATCAAACGTTACGGAGCGCTTAGAGTACTTAATGGCGTTGATGGAAGGTGAAATAGACTTATTGCAAGTTGAGAAAAAAATTCGTACCCGCGTTAAAAAGCAAATGGAAAAATCGCAGCGTGAGTATTACCTCAATGAGCAAATGAAAGCGATTCAAAAAGAGCTTGGCGAAATTGACGATGTGCCAGATGAATTCGAAGCGCTAAAAAAACGCATCGAAGAATCAGGTATGCCCAGCGAAGCGAAAGAAAAAGCGACGGCAGAGTTCAACAAACTTAAAATGATGTCGCCGATGTCGGCAGAAGCTAGTGTTGTTCGCTCATACATAGATACGTTAATCAACGTACCGTGGAAAAAACGCTCTAAAGTGAAAAAAGATTTAGCAGGCGCGCAAAAAATACTAGATAGCGATCACTACGGACTTGATAAAGTTAAAGAGCGTATTATTGAATACCTCGCGGTACAGCAGCGTACTAATAAGCTTAAAGGGCCTATTTTGTGTTTAGTTGGGCCGCCAGGGGTAGGTAAAACCTCTCTTGGGCAATCTATTGCGCGTTCAACTGGCCGTAAGTACATTCGTATGGCACTGGGTGGTGTACGTGATGAAGCTGAGATACGTGGTCACCGTCGTACTTATATTGGCTCTATGCCTGGTAAATTGATTCAAAACATGACTAAAGTGGGCGTTAAAAACCCGTTATTCTTGTTAGATGAAATTGATAAAATGTCAGCGGATATGCGTGGAGACCCTGCATCAGCATTACTTGAAGTACTTGATCCTGAGCAAAACAGCCATTTTGCTGATCATTACTTAGAAGTCGATTACGACTTATCTGATGTAATGTTTGTTGCTACCTCTAATAGCTTTAATATTCCTGGGCCTTTATTGGACCGTATGGAAGTTATTCGTTTAGCCGGTTATACCGAAGACGAAAAATTAAATATAGCTAAAGAACATTTAATTCCAAAGCAAGTTAAGCGTAATGGCTTAAAAGAGAAAGAAGTTGAAATTGCTGACAGTGCCATTATCGGTATTATTCGATATTACACGCGTGAAGCGGGCGTTCGTAACTTAGAGCGTGAAGTGTCTAAATTATGCCGTAAAGCGGTTAAAAATATCTTAATGGAAAAAGACACCAAAACGGTCACTATCGATGCAGATAACCTTGAAGAGTACTTAGGTGTGCAACGCTTTGATTACGGTAAAGCAGAAGATGGCGACCGTATAGGCCAAGTAACTGGCTTAGCATGGACAGAAGTAGGCGGTGACTTGCTGACTATTGAATGTGCTGCAGTACCAGGTAAAGGCAAATTGACTTATACCGGCTCGTTAGGCGATGTAATGCAAGAGTCGATTCAAGCGGCAATGACAGTTGTGCGTAATCGTGCTGATGAGCTACGTATTAATAGCGACTTTTATGAAAAACGTGATATTCACGTGCATGTACCTGAGGGCGCAACTCCTAAAGATGGTCCAAGTGCGGGTATCGCAATGGTTACGTGTTTGGTTTCAAGCCTAACGGGTAATCCAGTGCGCTCTGATGTGGCCATGACGGGTGAGATTACCCTACGTGGTGAAGTACTGCCAATTGGTGGTTTAAAAGAGAAATTATTAGCGGCTCACCGAGGTGGTATTAAAACGGTGGTGATCCCTAAAATTAACGAACGTGACTTAAAAGAGATACCTGATAACGTATTGGCGGGTCTTGAGATTCACCCAGTTACGTGGATTGACGAA
Source organism: Pseudoalteromonas sp. APC 3224 (assembly GCF_030407535.1). Classification (GTDB taxonomy): domain Bacteria; phylum Pseudomonadota; class Gammaproteobacteria; order Enterobacterales; family Alteromonadaceae; genus Pseudoalteromonas. The sequence goes on from NZ_JASDDF010000017.1 coordinate 36,623, forward strand.
GTATTAAAGCTTGCTTTAGTGCATCCAGTTGATAGTTTTTCAGTCGAAACACCAAAAAAGCAGTAAAAAAGCCAAAAAAAGTGCTTTTAGGGGCTTTTCAAATCTAAACGGTATGATAAGTTAAGCACTGGTTTTCAAGCCTAGCCCTTGCAGGGCCTAGGCTTAAGAAAAATATAATCATATGAGCTTAAAAAAATTGCTCAAAAATTTCAAAACAGTGATGTTAGTTTAAAAAACAATCGCTCTTGATAACAACAATGAAAGAGGATGATATTGTGAATAAATCTCAATTAATCGATCAAATCGCAGCTGATGCTGACATTTCTAAAGCGGCTGCAGGTCGTGCACTAGATTCATTCATCGAATCTGTATCTGGCGCGCTAAAAGATGGCGACTCAGTTGCACTTGTTGGTTTTGGTACTTTCTCTGTACGTGAGCGTGCTGCTCGTGCAGGTCGTAACCCACAAACTGGTGAAACGATTCAAATTGCTGCAGCTAACATCCCAGCTTTCAAAGCCGGTAAAGCGCTTAAAGACGCAGTAAACTAATCATTGTGTAAACAATTTAGTTATGGCGAGTAAAGATACGCTTAATTATTGCAATCGATAAATTAAGTTACTTCACCGCCAGTTACTTCAAGTGAAAAAGCGTATCTGGTAAGATACGCTTTTTTTACATATGACAAGGTAGAAAATACCTTGCTCAGAAAAGAGATAAACAAATGCTTGAGAAAATCAGAGAAGGTTCGCAAGGGCCGGTAGCCAAAGTCATTTTAGGCGCGGTGATTTTATCTTTTGCCTTAGCTGGGATCGGTAGTTACTTAGGTCAAACCACAGAACAACCCGTTGCTGAAGTAAATGGAATTAAAATTAGCCAAACAGAATTTAGCCGTGCGTTTCAAAATGAACGTAGCCGCTTAGAACAACAATTTGGTGAGTACTTTACCCAAATAGCAGCTGATCCAACTTACATGGCTCAAATCCGTCAAGGTGTGATTGACCGTTTAGTACAACAAGAATTACAAAGTCAGTTAGCTGCCGAGCTTGGTTTGCGCGTAAGTGATGAAAGCGTTCGTAAAACAATTTTAGAGCTACCTTATTTTAAAATTGGCGACAAGTTTAATAACGACCGTTATTTACAAGTTATTCGTCAAATGAATTTTCAACCTGACGCATTTCGTGAATACCTGCGTGATGATATGACGCGTAGCCAGTTAGTATCTGCCGTTGCGGGTACTGATTTTGCGCTGCCAAATGAGCTTAAATCAGCCATTGCGTTGCAACAGCAAACACGAAGCATTGATTATTTAGTAATTGATAAACAAGCAATGCAAGCTGATGTTGAAGTTACAGAGCAAGAAGTTGCGGATTACTATGAATTAAACGCAGGTCAATTTTTATCACCTGAATTAATTTCAGTTAATTACATCGAACTAAATGCAGATGATATTGATGTTGCATCGGTAAGCGAAGACGATGTAAAAGCATATTACGAGCAGAGTAAGGCGCAATATGTTGAACCAGAAAAGCGTCGTGTGTCGCATATTCTAATCGACAATAGCGAAGATGATGATGCGGCTAAAGCGAAAGCTGAGTCGTTACTTGCCCAGCTTAACGCTGGTGCTGATTTTGCTGAGCTAGCAGAGACATCGTCAGATGACATTGTTAGTGCAGAAATGGGTGGCGATTTAGAGTGGATTGAACGTGATGTTATGGAACCAGCATTTGAAGATGCAGCGTTCGCATTGCAAAACAAAGGTGATTACTCTGACGTTGTTGCCTCTGAGTTTGGTTATCACATCATCAAACTGACTGATCTACAAACTCAACAAGTTAAACCGTTCGATGAGGTTAAAGCTGACCTACGTGCTGAACTTGAGCAAGCTGAAAAAGTAGATGCGTTTTACGAGAAGCAAACAGAAATGGGGGCATTAGCCTTTGAGATTTCTGATCGCTTAGACGATGCTGCTGAAGTGGCGGGTGTAGAAGTACAATCTACTTCTTTACTAGCGCTTAGCGCGCTTCCTGAGCCGCTTAATAACCCAGCGGTTGTGACTGCCTTATCATCAGTTGAACTATTAGAAGATAAAGTCAATTCAGAAGTAATTGAGCTTGGTAATGAGCACGTGATTGTGGTGCGTGTAAATGAGCACCAACCTGCGGCAACGAAAGCATTAAGCGTGGTAAGTGAGCAAATTAAAACACGCTTAATGAATGAAAAGGCATCAGACCTTGCAAAAGAAAAAGCACGCACGTTATTTGCACAAGTAAAAGAAGGCAAGAGCTTAAACGATGTGGCTGCTGAGCAATCACTAAACGTTCGTCAAGAGTCGCAACTAACTCGTGAAAGCTTTGCTGTTTCACCTGCTATTGTTACCCAAGTATTCAAAATGGCACATCCTAGTGATGCGGCTGTATATGATATGGTTAACTTAAATAATGGTGATGCAGCGATTGTTGCGCTTAAAGCGGTAAATGATGCACCAGTGAGTGACAACATTGAGCCACAAATGAAGCAAAACATTACTATGGCGCAAGCGCAGAAAAACTATACGGTATTCATTGAATCGCTTAAGCAACAAGCAGAGCTTAATGTACCAAAAGCAGCTCAAGCAGCTGAATAAGTAATAGCTAAATGAAAAAAGGCGCCAATTGGCGCCTTTTTTGTTTGTTTAGACATTAACAACTCAATAAGCGCTGGGTAACCTTTGACTGCGGGTTTTGAAAAATAGTTTCTGTAGCGCCGTATTCAACAATCTCACCCTTATTGAGTACCACTAACTGGTCGCTAATATGGCGCACTAAACTTAAATGATGGGTGATCAAAATATAGGTTAATCCAGTTTCAAGCTGTAGTTTAAGTAATAGGTTTACTATTTGCGCTCTTACAGAAGGGTCAAGCGATGAAAGTGCCTCATCGAGTACAACAACCTTAGGATCTAATATAAGCGCGCGAGCGAGCGCTACACGCTGTAATTGCCCTACACTAAACATATGCGGATAGTATTGCTGATGATCGACCAATAGACCCACTTTAAGCAGCGTACTACCAATTTTTTCACTACGTTGAGTTTTATCAAAATCAGTATTGAACTTTAGGCAATCATCGAGCATTTCAGCAATGGTCACTGCTGGGTTCAATGAGGTGGCGGAGTCTTGAAAAATCATTCGGATATAACGACACTGCGCATCACGATTACCATTGTTTTCTATGGTGTTATTCTCTAATAATATCTGCCCGCTATCGGCACTGTATGCACCCACTAATAATTTAGCTAGGGTACTTTTTCCTGAGCCTGTTTCACCAATAATGGCAATTGTTTCACCTTTACCAATACAAAATGAGATGTTTTTTAAAACATCAAACTTTTTACGGCTAAATAGACCCGCTCGCATGTTAAAGGTTTTTGATAAGGCTTGAACTTTTAACAGTGGCTGCATTATTTTATTTCCTTGATCAGCGGGAAGTGACAGGCGTAGCTATGACCATGATGCTTTGAAAGTTTAGGCGCAACCACACATTCTTTTTGTGCTTGTGGGCAACGTGGACCGAGTCGGCAACCAATCGGTAAATGTTGTAATGTTGGAATAGTGCCTTTAAGCGCATAAAAGGGTTCTTTATGGGCTAAGCCATGCTCATAATCGGGCAGGCTTTTTAGTAAAGCCTGCGTGTACGGATGACGAGGTTGACTAAAAATACGGTGTGTTGGACCTGCTTCAACCATTTGACCGCAGTACAACACATGAATACCATGCGACCAATTAACAATTTCTTCCAGCTCATGAGAGATCATTAAAATAGACATGTTTTTTAGCTGATTTAAACTTTTTAATAACCTAAACACCTGTGCTCGGGTGGTGCTTTCTAGTGCGGTTGTTGGCTCATCTGCAATTAACAACTTAGGTGTGCGGGCAATCGCCATGGCTATCATGACCTTTTGGCATACGCCCTCAGAGAGCTCATGCGGGTAACTATCAAGCACCGCTTCATGATTTTTAATACCTACTTTATGTATTAAGGCTTTAACACGGTCTTTACGCTCACGGTTGCGTTTTAAGAAAAACCCTTTAGCAGCCACTTCAGGCAGTGTTTCAGCAATTTGGTAAAATATTTTAGCAGTAGGATCTAGACATCGACTGGGGTCTTGGTAAATCATCGCAATGTCTTGGCTAACCGTTTTACGGCGTTGCTCTGGTGTTAAGCGCATTAAGTCAACACCACGCCAATGCATTCTATCTGCGGTTATCACCCAACGCTCATTAAGCACGCCGACGATGGCTTTTGCAATTAAGCTTTTGCCAGAGCCTGATTCGCCCACTAAAGCGTGTACTTCACCTTCTTTTAAACTAAAGCTTACGCGATCAACAGCACGAATGGCGGTTTCGGAAGTTTGAAGTTCAATGGTTAAATTTCGAATATCTAGTAACTGCATCTAATCGGCCTTACGCGCTTGTAAAACTTTACGAAGTCCATCGCCCACTAAGTTTGTTGAAAGAACCGCTAAAAATAACAGCACGCCCGGCAATGCTACCGTCCAGGGTGCTAAATATATAAGTCCTAAGTTCTCTGCTAAAATTGCGCCCCATTCAGTAGTCGGCGGCTGTGCACCCAGTTTTAAAAACCCTAACGCTGCAATATCTAAAATAGCAGTAGAAAGCGCCATGGTAAAAATAACCACAATATATTCATACACATTAGGAAAAATCCCGCGTGATAAAATATGCCATTTAGAGGCGCCATCTAAGCGGTAGGCTGTAACATAATCTTTGCCAAGTTCGTCGACTATCAGGTTTCTAATTGAATGAATAAACTGGGGTAATAAGGCCAAAATAATTGCCCATACGGTATTCATTAATCCAGGGCCGAGTATGGCAATAATAATGATGGCCAGTAACAATGAGGGAATTGACAGCGTTACATCCAGTAAGTGGTTCAAAAAACTAGAACGTATGCCTTTACTGATCCCTGCAAAGGTACCTACCAACACACCAATAACAGTGGTGATCAGTGCAGCCACAACCGATAACCCGAACGTATATGTGGCGCCATTCATTAAACGAGACAGCACATCTCGGCCTAAATCATCGGTGCCAAGTATAAACCGCACATCGCCCATTTCATTCCACGAGGGAGGCAGTAATAGTGCATCACTGTGCTGTTGATTTACCCCATAAGGCGCAAGAAAAGGCGCAGTAGCCGCTAACAGGCTAAAGGCAATAAACACCCATAAACCAACCAGTGCAGGGTGGTTATTTTTAAACTTTCGCCAGAGTCTCGCTAATGGCGATTTATTTGAATCTTCTGAAAATAAGTTAAACTTTGCCATGCGCTTGGTTCCGAGACAGAGGATCGAGTAGGGTGTAGGTCAGTTCGGCCATAATTGTGGCAATAATAATAAATAAAGAGACGGCCATTAACCCACCTTGTATGGCGGGATAATCACGTTGATAAATACTGTCTATTAACCAGCGACCGATCCCAGGCCACGAAAAAATAACTTCAGTGATCATCGCTAAGGTAATCAAGGTACTAAACTGCAAACCTATTTGTTTTATAACTGGTAGTAAGGCATTTCTTAGGGCGTGATGAATAATAAGCTGTCCACGAGTAAGCCCTTTGGCACGAGCCGTTTTAATGAAATTTTGATCCATTACTTTTAACATCGATTCGCGAGTAAAGCGCACTAATACCGTGGTTGGATACATAGCAAGCACAATAGTGGGTAAGGTAAGGTGATGCAGTGCATCTAACATGGCCAAACCATTGTAAGGAAAATCAGCGAGTAAAATATCAAGTAAAATAAACCCTGTGCTCGCAGGTATCTCATACAACAAGCTCACTCGCCCCGACATGGGAAACCAGCCAAGTTGGAGCGAAAAAACCATAATTAATAATAATGCCAGCCAAAAAATTGGCATAGAATAGCCAATCATCGCTGTAGAGCTAATAAATTTATCAGGCCATTGTTTATTATATGCCGATGCTAAAATACCGACAGGCACACCCACTACCACCGAGATAACTAACGCGTAAATACTTAGCTCTAACGTTGCAGGGATTAAATCAATCACATGGGCGAAAACACTGCCCCCCGAGGCGAATGACATTCCCCAGTCCCCTTGTAAAATTCGTCCCACAAAGGCGATGTACTGCATAAAGTAGTTACTGTTAAACAAGTACTTTTCTTCTAACTGCGCATTTTGGGTAAAGTTAGTATCTGGTATGCCGCTTAAATTACTGAGTGGATCGCCGGGAAATAAGTAACTCAACGAAAAGGTAAAAATGCTTAGTAGTAACACCATAAAAAATAACAGTCCGAGGCGGCGTAAAATATAATCTAAGATCATTATTTTTTCCTCGCGTTAGCCAACGAAATAGCACCGAATGGCCCTAAGGTAATGCCCTCAACATCTGCACTACTTGCTTGAAAACGCATGCCGTGGGCAATTGGCAGTAGAGGCAATTGTTTGATGATCATACTCTGTGCTGCGTCATAATATTGTTTACGTAAATTTAAATCTGTGGTGTCTAACGCTTTGGTTAGCAGTAAATCAAATTCAGGATTACACCAGTTTGCGGGGTTTTTGCCGCTGAATGTCGCAGTACAACTTAATAATGGGCTAAAAAAGTTATCGGGATCAGGCGTATCAGCTGCCCAACCTAATAACACACTGTCGTGGCGATGTTCTCCAATGCGTTGAATAAAGGTGTTCCATTCATATTCAACAATATTTACGTTAACGCCAATTTTGCGTAAATCACTTTGCATTAGCTCAGCCATTTTGCGGGCGTTGGGGTTATAAATACGGCTTACCGGCATAGCCCAAATGCTCATATCAAAGCCTTTTGGAAAACCGGCTTCAGTTAATAACCTTTTTGCCAACTGTGGGTCAAAAATAGGCATGTTTTTTTGTAGTTCAAATGCCCATGACGTAGGCGGAAGAATAGACTGTGCACGCAAGCCATTACCGTAATACACCGCCTGCATTATTTTATCTATATCAATGGCATGAACTAATGCTTGACGTACTTTTAGGTTATCAAACGGTGGACGCTCGGTATTAAATGCCCAGTAACCAATATTTAAGTTAGTTTCTCTTTCAACATTAATATCATCACGTTGCGCTAAGATACTTAATTGGGCACTGCTTGGGTGTGCAGTAACATCACATTCTTTGGTCAATATTTTTGCGATACGGGTGGTACCATTTGGAGTAATGTCGTACACCAACTGCTCAAGGGCAACATCATGTTTCCAATAATCAGCGTTTTTATAAAAGCGTACTAAATGGTCGCGTCGATACTCTTTGTAAATATAAGGACCCGTACCAATTGGGTATTGGTCAAATAAGTTTTCTTGATTATTAGCTTCAAGCGCCATGGCATATTCTTTAGAGAGCACGACAGCAAAATCGGTCGCCATATTAGCTAAAAAGCTGCTCTCGGCATTAAATAGCTCAAATCGTACTTGATGATCAGAGACTCTAACAATTTTACGAATTAGCTGGTCAATTCCCACACTTTGAAAGTAAGGGTAATTAGCATCGCCAATAAAGTGATAAGGATTATAAACGTCGAATAATCGACTAAAAGTAAATATTACATCATCAGCGTTAAATTCACGACTAGGAGTAAAATAAGAGGTGGTATGAAATTTAACTCCTTTGCGCAAAGTGAAGGTAACCGATTTACCGTCTTTACTGATCTTCCAATCAGTGGCAAGTTCACTCTTAAATTCGGCGGTCACGGGGTCAATACTAATTAACCGGTCGTATAACTGGTTAGCAATAATATCGATAGTCGACCCTGTGGTTGTGACTTGTGGGTTAAACGACACAGGATTAGCCTCGGCGCAATAAACGAGGCCTTGGTTTTTTTCTTCTAAGATTTCTTCTTTACTATCAATGCAACCTACTAAGCTCAATGATATTAAAGCAAGTAATAATTTATGCACCCGCACAACCTCTACTATTCTAGCAAATTGTATTTTTTCAAATAACCACGTAGTTGATGATACGTTAAACCAAGTACTTCTGCAGTCTTCTTTTGATTAAATTGGCTATGTTCTAATGCTTTTTTTATCAATGTAATTTCAAATTCATTAGAGAGCGTTTTTAAGTCGCATGGAAACTCAGGTTCTTTGGTACTTGAACTCAATGCTACAGGCGCTTCTATAGGCTGTGCATGAGTAGTCGGTTCAGATTGTATTATAGCAGGTGCTTGTGCATGTTTTATGCGGGCTTTAGGTCTAAAGCGACTTTCGAATGGGTCTAAAATAATTTTATGTACAGGAATATGTTCATTGCCGTGGCGATACAGGCTTCGTTCTACCACATTTTTAAGTTCACGGACATTACCCGGCCACTCATAACTGAGTAAACTTTCTTGTGCACTGCGGGTAAAGCCACTAAATAGCTCCCACTCAAGGTCTCGTGCCATGTTCATCGCAAACTGTTCAGCCAGCAACATAATGTCATCTTGACGTTCACGCAGTGGCGGTAAGGTGATCACATCAAACGCGAGTCTATCGAGTAAATCACTTCTAAATTCACCTTGCTCGGCTAAATGGGGTAAGTCTTCATTGGTTGCACAGACTAAGCGAGTGTCTACTTTAACGGTTTGCTTGCCGCCAACACGTTCAAACTCACCATACTCAATCACTCTTAATAGCTTTTCTTGCACCATGGCAGAGGTATTTGCTAACTCATCTAAGAACAAGGTACCACTATTGGCGCGCTCAAAGCGGCCTTCATGGCGTTTACTTGCGCCTGTGAAAGCGCCACTTTCATGACCAAATAATTCACTCTCGAGCAGGTTTTCGTTCAATGCCGCACAGTTAAGCTTGACGTAACTTTGATCCCAGCGTTTGGATAAAAAGTGTAAACGTGCTGCAATTAGCTCTTTACCGGTACCACGTTCACCAATAATAAGTACGGGTTTATCTAGGTTAGCCAGTTGCGAAACCTGATCAAGTACCGATAAAAAGCTGTCTGATTGGCCAAGTAAATTGTCCTGTTGGCGATATTGACTCATATTTCCTAACTCTTAGTCATTTTTACTAACAGTTAGTGTATTTCATTATGGAGGATAACAAAAGTAATTTGTAATTTACATTTAACATATTGAAAATAAATGGTATTTTAAAAATATAAAAGTTGGCAAGCATATTGATACTAATAATAGCAGACACATTTAGATTAAATAATAGAGGTATATGTTATGGGAATTTTTTCACGTTTTGCAGACATTGTTAATTCTAATATCAATGCCATTTTAGATAAAGCAGAAGATCCTGAAAAAATGGTTCGTCTTATTATCCAAGAGATGGAAGATACACTAGTAGAGGTACGCTCTACGTCAGCAAAAACCCTTGCTGAGAAAAAAGAATTAGTACGTCGCGTAGATACACTAAAAGCTCAAGTAAGCGATTGGCAAGACAAAGCCGAATTAGCACTGAGCAAAGATCGTGATGATTTAGCTCGCTCAGCTTTACTTGAAAAGCAAAAATCAGCCGATGCAGTCGCTGCAGTAGAAAGTGAACTTGATCATGTAGAATCTCATATCGAGAAACTACAGCAAGAAGTGACTACGCTACAAGAGAAACTAGCGGACGCTAAAGCACGTCAAAAAGCGATTATTTTACGTCAACGCTCGGCTGAGTCGCGCCTTGAGGTTAAAAAAGCACTTAATAGTTCTAAAGTAGATGATGCACTTAATCGTTTTGAACGTTACGAAACCAAAATTGATGGGCTAGAATCTCAAATAGAGTCTTATGATTTGGGTAAACAAACGTTAGCAGATGAAATTGCTGATTTACAAAAGAATGAAAAAATTGACGACGAGTTAGCTGAACTTAAAAAGAAACTCTCGAATAAATAAATATAAAACAGGGGCCTTGTGCCCCTGACATCAACATTGAATACGGATAGTTAGGAGAGGATTATGTTTGATTCAGACGTAATAATTGTACCATTTGTTATGTTTATGATTTTTGTTGCGCCATTGTGGTTAATTTTACACTACCGAAGCAAAAAGCAGGTAAGCCAAGGGTTAAGCGAGCATGAGCATCACCAGTTATTGGAACTTGCTCAAAAAGCTGAAAAAATGACTGATAGAATCGAGACATTAGAAGCTTTACTTGATCAAGAGTCACCACAGTGGAGACAAAAAGTATGAACACCAAACGCGAATTATTAAGAGACCCACAACGCGGTAAAATTGCCGGTGTATGTGCGGGATTAAGTGACTACTTTAATATGGAGTTATGGTTAGTTCGCATTATTTTTGTTAGTGCTGTACTACTAACCGGTGGCCCATTATTTGTGGTAGCGTATATTGCAGCGTGGTTTATTTTAGATAAAAAACAACCCAGTAATGTAAATAAAACACAATCAACCTATGGCGGTGATCCGCTAGAAGTAAAATTTAAAGTATGGCAAAAAGGCGAGCCACCGCGTCGTGCGCTTCAAGACTTAAAAGAGCGATTGACCCGTGTAGATAGCCGCCTTCAAAACATGGAACGCTACGTTACTTCAAGCGAGTTTACGGTCAGCCGTGAAATTAATAAACTTTAAAGGATTAATAAGCACCTTGTTTGCAGCGTGATCAATGACGGCAACTAAGGTGCAAAACACTTTATGAGCCAATCATTTGCAAAAAAGACCTTTAAAAGCGTTAAAGGCAAAGCACAAAAAGCCCTGCACCGTAGTTTAGATCAACACGTTAAACTTGCCGTAACAGGGCTGAGCGGCAGTGGTAAAACGGCGTTTATTAGCGCGTTAGTTAAGCATTTAACCTCTCAGGCGAATGACAACAACTTACCTTTTTTCGATGTAATGCGTGAACACCGCCACATTGCTACTAAAATTGTGCCGCAAGAGGCATTAAATGTTCCCACTTTTGATTACAACCGTGCAATAAGTGCTTTACTACCAAGTGAAGGCGACCCTGCATGGCCCGCTTCTACCGAGCGAATTAATACTTTACGTTTGGCGATTAAATATCAAAGCAACGCGGGTCTGCGCGGTCATTTCTCACCACAATCGACGCTGTATTTAGATATTATTGACTATCCTGGTGAGTGGTTGCTTGACCTACCTATGCTCGCGCAAAGCTTTAAGCAATGGTGCGAGCAACAATATCCATTGCTAAGCCAAACGCCACGTAACCAAAGCTCAGCTGAATTTTTGCAATCCATAGAGCTGATTGATTTAGATGCACCGGTAGATGAAAACGCACTGGCTGATATTGCACGATGTTATCAAACCATGTTGGTAGGGCTAAAAAAAGACACTAAGCTTGCCATGTTACAGCCAGGGCGTATGTTAATGCCGGGTGACTTGCAAGGTGCACCATTATTACTATTTTTTCCAATTAGTCCTAAAAAAATAAGTGACGATGTAGTAGCGGGTTCTAACTTAGCGCATTTAATTAAACGTTTTGATGCTTACGTAAAAGAAGTCGTTAAACCTTTTTATAATGAGCATTTTCGCCATTTTGACCGTCAAATCGTCTTGGTAGATGTACTGAGTGCATTAAATGAAGGTTATGAAACGTTGGCTGAGCAAAGTCGAGTGATCAATCAGTTATTGTCACACTTTAGCTATGGTGATTCCGGTTTTTTTAAACGCTTGTTTAAACCTAATATAGATAAAATATTATTTGCTGCTAATAAGTCCGATCACATCAGTGCGAAGCATCACAAAGATCTTGCATTGTTACTCGATTCGTTAGTTAAAGAGCAAAGTAATCACTTAAAATTTGATGGGGTTAAAATAGAAACATTGGCGATGTCATCAATTGCTGCCACTGTGCCCCGCCAAGTGGTTGATAAAGGGCAAACACTCGACTGTATCTATGGCAAGCCATTGAATGAACAACAGTGGCTAACTTACCTGCCTCCTCAGCCGCCGAGCAGAATGCTTAATAAAAGTGAGTGGCCAGCACATGGGTTTGAGTTTTTATCATTTGCACCTATGCCAAGCCCAGATCAACAGCTTAAGCACATTCGCTTAGACCATGTGATGCAGTACTTGTTAGGAGATAAGTTAACATGAGTGAGTCAACACACCAATTTCAAGCTGGGCGTCGTATTAATGCCCAAAATATTGAGCAAAATGAACCAGATTTATTAGCGGCTAAATTAGTAGAGCAGGGACAAAGTGAGCAGCTTAGCAAAGATAGCGACGATCTAATTGAACCTGAAATCGATATTGAGCCTGTATATAAAAAGTCTAAGTGGCAAACCCTTAAAGGCCTATTTGCACTGAGCTTTATTGTTTTAATATTACTTGAGTTCGCATTTTCAATTGTATTGGCGTTTCAGCAGTCGGTTATTTTAGGTGGGGTGTACTTAACCGCTGTAATAACCGGTGTACTACTGATATCGCGTTTATTGTGGCGTGAATATAGAATGTTACGCAGCTTAAAGCGTAATCAGCTACACCGCCATGAAGCTAACCGTTTGCTCAATAGTGAGCAGGTAGGCGGGGCGATACCTTGGCTTGAAAAGCTTAATAAACATCAGCAATTAGATAATTTCGAAAACTTTAAAAATCAGGTCGCTACGCACCACAGTGACAAAGAAATAATGTCTCTGTACGCGAATAGCTTACTGATAACGCAAGACAATCAAGCTAAAAAGTTAATAAACCGTTTTGCAACAGAGTCAGCTTTATTAGTTGCTCTAAGCCCAATTGCGCTGGTGGATATGATGGCTGTGCTGTGGCGTGGCACTAAATTAATAGAGCAAATAGGCCGAATATATGGCATTGGCTTTGGTTATGCCAGCCGCATTAAACTTTACCGCATGCTTATTAAGCAAGTAATGTTTGTAGGTAGTGCAGAGCTCGTTTCTGATTTAGCTGCCACGGCACTCAGTGCTGAATTATTAGGCAAGCTTTCAGGGCGAGCTGCACAAGGTGTTAGTGCCGGTATATTTACAGCGCGTATTGGTTACAAAGCTATGGAATTAAGCCGACCCTTACCGCGTCTTGAAAACAAGCGTAGCTTGTTAAAAGGCACAGTCCAAGGGATTGCGAGTAAAATTATGAGCCGTAAGGGAGCTGAAACTAAGTAGTGAGACTTCGTTGGCAATATTTGTGTACAGCTTTTTGGGTAAAGTTTGCACAAATAGCCATCTGAGCATCCGGCATGCTTGTGATTTTAAGTGCGGTGCGTTTTATTTATGCTATTGACACACATAATAAAAACGAGAACACACAATGAGCAAGCATCATCAAAATACCCAATGTATCCATGGTCCACAAAAAGCAAATGATCCGCATGGCGCATTAACCTCACCTTTGTATCAAACGTCTACGTTTCATTTTGAAAGTGCCGCCCAAGGTGCTGCCCGCTTTGCAGGTGAAGAGCCCGGTTATATTTACACGCGTTTAGGTAACCCAACCACGACTGAACTTGAGCAAAAAGTGGCGCAATTAGAAGGCTGTGAGGCCGCCGCCGCCACGGCAACAGGTATGGGGGCTGTATCGGCTTCGGTACTAAGCTTCCTATCGCAAGGCGATCACTTAATTGCATCAAGCGCTCTGTATGGCTGCACTTTTGCTTTTTTTGCGCATATGTTGCCGCGATGGGGAATTGAAGTCACCTTTGTTGATATGACCAATGAAAGTGAACTGCGCGCAGCCATTAAGCCTAATTCAAAAATGATATTTGTAGAAACACCAATCAACCCAACCATGGCAGTGATTGATTTAGCACTTATTGGCAATGTGGCTAAACAGCATAATTTACTGAGTGTGGTCGACAATACGTTTTTAACCCCGCTGCTGCAGTCACCAAAAAAGTACGGTATCGATATTATAATGCATAGCGCGACCAAGTATTTAAATGGTCACGGCGATGTTGTTGCGGGTATTGTGTGTGGTTCACTTGAGCATATTACACAGATTAAAATGACCGTGCTTAAAGATATTGGTGCCACTATTAGTCCACACGATGCGTGGTTAATAAATCGCGGCTTAAAAACTTTAGCTATTCGCATTGAACGCCATTGCCAAAGTGCGCAAACGATTGCTGAGTATTTAGAAGCTCATCCGCAAGTAAATAAAGTGTATTACCCTGGGCTTAAGTCTCACCCGGGTTACAAGTACATTGGTAAGCAAATGAAAGCGGCTGGCGGTGTTATTGCCTTTGAAATTAAAGGGAGCTTAACCGACGGTGAGCAGTTTATTGATAGTATGCAACTGTGCACATTAGCGGTTAGCTTAGGCGATGCTGAAACGCTCATTCAACACCCAGCATCGATGACGCATTCGCCATACACTCCCGAAGAAAGACTAGCTGCTGGAATTAGTGATGGTTTAATTCGATTATCAGTTGGACTTGAAGATGTTAACGATATTATTAACGATCTCAACCAAGCATTTACTAAAATATCCTGAGGTGTAATTTATTGTTTACGACTATTTCCATCTGTAGATGCCAGTAAATATGGTGTGTGTTTTTATCTTTGCTTTGCTGTAATTTTAAATTTACGATCTGTGTGATCTGCAAAAGTATTGATCTGCGTCAAGCTATTAAACTTTTGTTCACTTTTGCATAGTATAGCTACATCGAATAGCCAAGCATTTGGCTGTTATTTTGACACCGATTTAGGGTTTTATCCCAAAGAAGGTATTTATGGCTAAAGCAAGTAATTACACCTCCAAAACACCTGATGAAAATGGGGTTATACATTGGAGCGATGAAGAAAATAAAATTTGGTCTGAGCTTGTAGCACGCCAACTTGCGTGCATTGAAGGCAAAGCCTGTGATGAGTACATGGAAGGATTGAAAAAAATCAATCTGCCTCATGATCGTATCCCACAGCTGAGTGAGCTAAACGAAGTACTTTTAGCAACCACAGGTTGGCAGGTTGCACCTGTACCTGCACTTATCGATTTTGATGAGTTTTTTAGGTTACTCGCTAACAAGCAATTTCCTGTAGCTACCTTCATTCGTAGCCGTGAAGAATTTGACTACTTACAAGAACCCGATATTTTTCATGAGATATTTGGTCATTGTGCCATGCTAACCAATCCTGACTTTGCAGAATTTACCCATAAGTACGGGCAACTAGGATACGCGGCAGAGAAAAAAGACCGCGTTTATTTAGCGCGCATGTACTGGTTTACCGTTGAGTTTGGTTTGATGCAAACTGAAAAAGGATTACGTATTTACGGTGGCGGTATTTTATCAAGCCCAGGGGAAACCCAATACGTGTATTCAGATACACCAGAGATTAATCCAATGAATGTGCTAGATGTGCTACGTACACCGTACCGTATAGACATTATGCAACCATTGTATTACACGATTAATTCGATTCATGATCTGTTTGAAATATCTCAAATGGATATAATGACTTTAGTTGAGCAAGCTAAATCACTTGGTTTGCACGACCCTAAGTTTCCTCCAAAAGAAAAATTAGCTAGTTAATTTTTGAAAAAAGTAACGCTAAACTAAGGATTTAAAATGTCTTCATTAAGTGCACAAAAATGTGAAGCCTGTCATGCAGATGCGCCAAAAGTATCTGATGCTGAATTGGCTGAATTAATTAAAAAAATCCCTGACTGGGTGCCAGAAGTACGCGACGGTATTATGCAGTTAGAGCGCGTTTATAAGTTTAAAAACTTTAAACAAGCCATTGCGTTTACCAATAAGGTAGGTGATATGGCTGAAGACGAAGGGCATCACCCGGGTTTATTAACCGAATGGGGCAAAGTAACCGTGACTTGGTGGAGCCATTCAATTAAAGGTCTGCATAAAAATGACTTCATTTGCGCTGCTAAAACAGATGACGTATTTAACGCGTTGTAATTAATTAGATTTGAGTAAATAAAAAGGCACTTCACAGTGCCTTTTTTATTTTTGTGGTTATTAAGTTAACCTGAGTATTGGTCAAGAGGCTTTGTAAGGTATTGAATTAAATGATATTTATTTTTATCTTCTCTGGCCTATCTTATTATATATTTCGTTTGTTAGCCAATTCAGTAGCTTGTTTTATATACTTATATTAGAAGTAAAAAAGTAGATAAAAGTTAGTTTATAGGCTTCTAACTAAGCTTAGCTGAACGTTTGTGACTTAAAGCTATAAACTTTTCTCCCAATTGCATTGCTTTACTAAGTTAAACCATGGGCTGGTAAACTCTTTAGCCGTAATAGGCTCAGGTAGGGTTAAAGTCACATTAAGTTTGTTAGCTAAATAACGTGCAATTAATTGCTTCATTTTATCGCTTTCTAATTGCTCGTAAGCTGCTTGCAGCTGATGTTTATCTTTTTGACTTATAAACTCGCCAGTTAAATTTTTGTAGCCTAATTCAAGCCAAAGTAGCTGTGCTTGTTTAGCTTCGTTGGGAAATGCATGGGTTAAAGTTGCCGTTGGAGTATAGAGACGTTCAAAGTTAAGCTGATGTTCTTGAATTAAAAAGACCATTAATAAATTAAGCCCGGTTGAGATTTGCCCCGCGCGTTTATCAATATTTTGGTTAAGGCTTAACGCACTTCTAAAGTAGCGCTCAGCATCAGTAACATTGCCTTCATCAAGCGCTAAGTAGCCCAAGTTACTTTTTATAAGTGCTGTTATATTAGGAAGCTTTAATTGCGTGGTGAGATCAAGATTATTTAAGTATAAAGCACGCGCTTTAGCAAAGTCATTTTGCGAGCGAGCAACCAGCGCCATACTGTTGGTGAGTGTTAATCGTTGGCGATCGTTGTGCGCATATTTATAAGCACATTTGAATGAGATCTGGGCATCGCTTAAGTATTCAGCATGGCGCAGCCATATTCCCAAGGCACTCATTATGGTGGTCAATTTTTGTTTGAAGTAGTCAGCTTGATGATGCTGAAATATTGCGTCAATCGATTTATAAAGCCGATCGTAATGACTTGTGGGCACGGCTGTTCGGGCATAAAGCAAGTGCCAGCGGATAAATAGCGCAACAGGAGCTGTATTTAATTCTTTGAGATTTTCAAGAATGATTATTGATTGTGCGGGATTAACAACAAGATAATCTTCGGCTTCGTTAAGTTTAGCTTCAAACGATGTAAAATCATTAGCCATAGCCTGCGTTGAACCAAATAACACCAACCAACCTAAAACGAAAAGGCGCAACAACTTATCCTCGATAATCGAATTATGCGTTTATTCACTATAGATGCAGGTATCTAACAAAGCAACGCGATTAAAGGGTACAGGTTTGTGAGAAGGTATTTTAAAAGCACTAAAAAAGCCCTAAACCTATACAAGCTTAGAGCTTTTTCTGTATGTAATTAAATTTTAGCGAATACACTTAACTTTAATGTGATGTTGGGTTTCGTTTTACTCAACCCAATCTACGTTTAATATTAACCTGCTTAGCGCATACAGCTAAAAACTTACAACTGCTTTTTAATCATCAATTGAGCGAAGCAGAGCGTTAATGCCTACTTTTTCGCGTGTTTGTTGATCAACTTTTTTCACAATAATCGCAGCGTATAAACTATGCGTGCCATCTTTTGAAGGCAGAGCACCTGGAACCACAACAGCACCAGCAGGTACGCGACCATAATGAATTTCACCGGTTTCACGGTCATAAATACGGGTACTTTGGCTAATGTAAACACCCATTGAAATAACCGCACCTTCTTCAACAATAACGCCTTCAACAATTTCTGAACGTGCGCCAATAAAGCAATTGTCTTCAATGATGGTAGGATTTGCTTGTAGCGGCTCTAAAACACCGCCTATGCCCACACCGCCTGATAAGTGTACATTCTTACCAATTTGAGCACATGAACCTACAGTGGCCCATGTATCAACCATAGTGCCTTCATCAACGTAAGCACCAATGTTTACATACGATGGCATTAGTACAACATTTTTCCCTACAAAGCTGCCTTTACGGGCAACGGCGTTTGGTACTACGCGCATGCCGCCTTGTTGAAACTGTTCTGGTGTGTAGTCGCTAAATTTAAGCGGTACTTTGTCGTAAAATTGATTTACGCCATCATTCATTGGCTGGTTTTCACGAATTCTAAATGAAAGTAGCACGGCTTTTTTAAGCCATTGATGAACAACCCATTCGCCAGAAATTTTTTCTGCAACACGCGCTGCGCCACTATCTAATAGCTCAAGTGCATCAATAATTGCTTGTTTAACATCGCTTGATACGGTTGTTGGGCTAATGCTGTCGCGGTTATCCCACGCATTTTCAATCATGGTTTTTAAATCTGACATAGTGTCCTCTTATTCAATTTCGGCGTTGAGTTTTTTACGTAATGCCTGATGAATTTTTGCTTGCTCTTCATCAGTCAGCGATTGATATTCGTTATTAGATACCACAAAGAAATCTTCTGCGCGCTCGCCTACCGTGGTAATGCGTGCGGCATGTATGTGGAGTAAGTAAGCTTGAAAAACCTCGGCTATTTTAGTTAACAGCCCAGGTATATCAACCGCTTGAATTTCTATTAAACTACGGTCCTTACGAGGGTGCGGGCGCAGTACAATTTTTGGTTTAATATTAAAGTCTTTAAAGCGTTGTGAGCGGCTCTTTTTAAAGCGTATTTTTTTTCGCGGATCATTCAATGCTTGCTCTAATCCGCGTTTAATCGATTGTGCACGGCTACTGGCAATTGGGTCACCGCTAACTTCTAAAATAACAAAGTTAAACAGTACGTAGCCATCTTTGGTGGTCAGTACTTGGGCGTGTTGAATTTGTGCTTTTTTAGAGCCAATAACACTGACTAATCGAGCAAATAGTCCACCTGAGTAAGGGCTGTATGCAAATACTTGAGTACCGCCATGCATTGCTTTATTCGAGACAATAACACTAGGTAGGCTCAAGTCAGTGCATTTTAGTAAATGCTCTGTATGCCACGAAATTTGTTGTTCACTAAAGGCGGTAAAGTAATTCGCTTTAAAACGACTCCAAGTTAAGTCAATTTGTTCCTCGTGATAATGCAAATTAATCAGGCGTTGCTTAGCTTGATGCTTCTTATCTCGAATTTGGTCGCGTTGATCCATTGGGTTTTCAAGCCCAAGACGCAAAGCTCGTTGTGTATGTAAGTACAGCTCACGAAGTAGCGTGTTTTTCCAGTCATTCCATAAGTTGTCATTGGTAGCGCGTATATCGGCGACCGTTAAACAATAGAGGTAATCGAGCTGACGCTCTGTTTTTACTCGCGATGCGAAATCTTTTATTACATCTGGGTCGTTTATATCTTTACGCTGCGCCGTAACTGACATAAGTAAGTGATTGCTAACAAGCCAAGAAATTAACTTACCATCGGATGATGCAAAGCCATGCAATTTAGAAAAAGCAATGGCGTCAACAGCACCCAGCTCAGAGTGATCCCCCCCACGTCCCTTGGCAATGTCGTGGAAAATACCGGCTAAATACAGTAGCTCCGGTTTATCCATACGCGTGACAATTTCGCTACAAATTGGGAATTCGCTAACCCCAGTTTTATCAAAATACTGATAAATATTATTAATTAGCTTATGGGTGTGTTCATCAACCGTGTAGGCATGAAACAAATCAAACTGCATTTGGCCAAAAATATTTCGCCACTGCGGCAAATAAGCGGCAATCATGCCGTGTTTGTGCATCAGCGTAAAAGCACGTCCCATACCATTAGGATGCTTTATGATTCGTAGAAAAGCTTCCCGGCAGGCCGCGTAGTCTTGTAGGTCGCCCAATAAACGACGACGAACTTGGCGAATAGTGCGAATAGTGCTCGGGTATATATGGGTGATTTCTGGGTGGTCAGCAATATGCTCAAACAATACAAAAAGTTGATCGCGCCTGAAGAATACTGACGGGCTTTTTACTCGAATTTGATGGCCAACGCGCTCAAAGTTGAGATCGAGTTCTTCAACGGTCGCTTGACTACTGTCTGGCGAAATACTTTGCTCAAAGTACGAAAGCAACATCTGGTTGAGCTCACGTACTCGGCTCATAATTCTGAATAAGCGTTTCATCATGCGCTCAACCGAGGCCTTACCATCGCTACCAAAGCCCAAAATTTCTGCAGCTTGGGGTTGGTGATCAAACAATAAACGGTTTTCTGAACGTTCTGCAGCTAAATGTAACGCAAAACGAATATTCCATAAATTCTCAAGACACTCTAACAGCTCTTGATATTCCTCGTGAGTCAGGTAGCCGTGATTAATTAGCTCTTGCAGAGTTTCGGCTCTAAAGTGCTTTTTAGCCACCCAAATAATAGTTTGCAGGTCGCGCAGACCCCCTGGGTTTTCTTTTATATTTGGTTCTAAATTATAGGCTGTGCCGTGGCACTTTCTGTGACGCAAATTTTGTTCTTGTACTTTTGCGACAAAAAATTCACCTGAGCCCCAAACCGGTGTTTCAATAATATGGTTTTTGAGTTTTTCAAACTCAATATGATTGCCAAAAATAAGACGGCTTTCTAATAAGCTGGTGGCAAAGGTAACGTCTTCACGTTTTTGTTCTATGGCTTGTTCAATAGTACGAACACTGTGGCCTATCTCGAGATTAAGATCCCACAACATAGTGACAAACTGACCGATTTTTTCGCAAATATCATCATTAGGCTGTTTCGTAACAAGTAATAAAAAATCTATATCAGAGTAGGGGTGTAGCTCGCCACGACCATAACCACCTACTGCTATCAAAGCGAGATCTGGTTCGTGAGCTAAATCATAAACTTGGAAAAGTTTGATCAGCAGTCGGTCAATAAATTCTGCACGGGCATTAATTAATTTACCAACCGGTTGTTTTGAGAATTCATTATGCAACCATTTATAGAAATAGGCGGAGCAATCGCGGTAATCGCTTAATTGCTCAGCATCATTGAGCAACTTTTTTACTTTGTTAGGTAATGCCACTTAGGCTGGCTCCTATATATGGACTGCATTATAAGTTTGAGATTTATTTTTATAATATATTTGCTGTAAGGGCAATAAGTTATGTTAGCCCCTTACAGCAAACCACTTAAGCGATATACAGGCAAAACCTGTTACAACCGCGATTAAGCGCGCACTTAATTAGTGCTCGATAATTCTATCGATTGTATCATCTGATCGTAGTGTTAAAATTTCAACACCATTTTCAGTTACTAGTAAGGTGTGTTCCCATTGAGCGGATAAACTACGGTCTTTTGTTACCACAGTCCAGTCGTCTTTGAGTAATTTACATTGGCGTTTGCCCGCATTTACCATAGGCTCAATAGTTAAACACATACCTGCTTTTAATGTTTCGCCAGTGCCTGCTTTACCGTAATGCATTACCTGTGGTTCTTCATGGAACTCGCTACCGATACCATGGCCGCAGTATTCACGTACGATAGAGTAGTTAAAGCTCTCTGCATATTTTTGAATAGCTGCACCAATATCACCAAGGCGAACACCTGGTTTTACCATTTTAATGGCAAGGTAAAGACTTTCTTGAGTGACTTCTGCAAGACGTTTACCTTGGATATTAGGCGTGCCTACATGAAACATTTTTGATGTGTCACCATGGTAACCATCTTTGATAACAGTGATGTCAATATTAACACTATCACCATCTTTTAATGCTTTGTCATTCGGAATACCGTGACAAATTACATGATTTACTGAGGTACAAATTGATTTTGGAAAACCATGATAATTAAGAGGAGCAGGAACAGCATCTTGCACATTAACAATATAATCATGACAAATTGTATTTAGCTCATCGGTGGTGATACCTGGTACCACATGTGGTTCGATCATTTCTAGCACATCAGCAGCCAAACGGCCGGCTACACGCATTTTCTCGATTTCTTCAGGGGTCTTAATCACAGCGCTCATTGAGGCTCCAAAGTTGCGTTTTTAGATGATTATCGTCGCACAATTTTTGCACGAGACGTTGAGTATTTATTTTTAATATGGTATAAAGCGCGCCGTCTTTTTACAAATAAATTCTTAAATGATTTTTTGTATTTAAGGCAAACACAATTTTATTTTAACACACACACGTATCGTCACATACACTTGGGTGCATTTCAGTTTCATTTAACTGCGGTGTTGGTGCTATGGGATATGTGGAGGCCTAACCCTAAACAACTTAGAGGATTTACAAAATGGCAAACGTTTCAATGCGCGATATGCTTCAAGCTGGTGTTCACTTTGGTCACCAAGCACGTTACTGGAACCCTAAGATGAAGCCTTTCATCTTCGGCGCACGTAACCGTGTACATATCATCAACCTTGAGCAAACTGTACCAATGTTCAACACTGCACTTAAGTTTTTATCTGGTGCTGCTGCAAACAAAGGTAAAGTTCTTTTCGTTGGTACTAAGCGCGCAGCAAGCGAAGCAGTAAAAGAAGCTGCTTTACAAAGCGATCAATTCTTCGTTAACCACCGTTGGTTAGGCGGCATGTTGACTAACTGGAAAACAGTTCGTCAATCAATCAAGCGTCTTAAAGACCTTGAAGCTCAAAGCCAAGACGGTACTTTCGAGAAGTTAACTAAGAAAGAAGCGTTAATGCTTACTCGTGAAATGGACAAGCTTGAAAAGAGCCTTGGTGGTATTAAAAACATGGGTGGCCTTCCAGACGCTATCTTTGTAATCGATGCTGACCACGAGCACATTGCTATCCGTGAAGCTAACAACCTAGGTATCCCAGTTGTTGCAATCGTTGATACTAACTCTAACCCAGACGGTGTTGATTACATCGTACCTGGTAACGATGATGCTATCCGTGCAATCAACCTTTACACTAGTGCTGTTGCAGCTGCGATCACTGAAGGCCGTGAGAGTAACATCGTTGCTCAAGCTGAAAAAGATGACTTCGTAGAAGCTGAGTAATTAGCTGTCATCAAGTCTTCATCTTTTAAAGGTGAAGACTTGCTATTCTTGTGGAGCGGGTAACCCGCTTATCTAAACCTGATTTCAGATTTGAGGATTTACTAATGGCTGTAACTACTGCCCTAGTTAAAGAATTACGCGAGCGTACTGGCGCTGGCATGATGGATTGTAAAAAAGCGTTAACTGAGACTGATGGTGACATCGAGTTAGCGATTGAGAACATGCGTAAGAGCGGTGCTGCAAAGGCTGCTAAAAAAGCAGGTAACATTGCTGCTGAAGGTACTATCATCATCAAGCAAAACGCGGGTGTTGCAGTACTTGTAGAAGTTAACTGTCAAACTGACTTCGTTGCTAAAGATGCAAGCTTCCTAGCATTTGCTAACAAAGTTGCAGATGCTGCTATCGCTGACACTACATCTATCGAAGACTTACAAGCTAAGTTCGAAGAAGACCGTGTTGAGCTAGTAACTAAAATTGGTGAAAACATCAATGTACGTCGTCTTCAGTACATCACTGGCGAGCAACTAGTTGAGTACCGTCATGGCGAGCGTATTGGTGTTGTTGTTGCGGGTGTTGCTGATGAAGAAACACTTAAGCATGTTGCAATGCACGTTGCTGCTTCAAACCCAGATTACCTAACTCCAGATGACGTACCTGCTGATGTTGTTGAAAAAGAAAAGCAAGTACAAATCGACATCGCGATGAACGAAGGCAAGCCTGCTGAAATCGCTGAGAAAATGGTTGTTGGTCGTATGAAGAAGTTTACTGGTGAGGTTTCTCTTACTGGTCAAGCTTTCATCATGGAACCGAAAAAATCTGTTGGCGAAATTCTTAAAGAGAAAAACGCAACAGTTACTGGCTTTGTACGTATGGAAGTTGGTGCAGGTATCGAGAAGAAAGAAGAAGATTTTGCTGCTGAAGTTGCTGCTCAAATTGCAGCTGCTAAAGGTCAGTAAGACATACTATTTGTGATACAAAAGGAAAATACATGCAATTAAAGTACTATTTGCTTTTGCGTCACGCTTAGAAATTCTTTAAAATAACCGCGCTTTTATGTTTAACATAAGCGCGGTTATTTTTTATCCATAATTCAATAAAAGTTGGCCCCAAAACTATGACTATCAATCGCAAACCTATTTTTAGACGTGTTCTTCTCAAATTAAGTGGTGAAGCTTTAATGGGAGACGAAGGCTTCGGCATCGACCCAAAAGTTTTAGATCGTATGGCACAAGAAATTAAAGAGCTCGTAGAACTCGACGTAGAAGTGGGTTTGGTTATTGGTGGCGGTAACTTTTTACGCGGTGGCTCATTAGCCGAAGCGGGCATGAATCGTGTTGTTGGTGATCACATGGGGATGCTTGCAACCGTAATGAACGGCCTAGCTATGCGTGATGCGCTACACCGTGCGTTTGTAAATTGTCGCTTAATGTCAGCTATCCCATTAAATGGCGTATGTGATGCGTATAACTGGGCTGAAGCAATTAGCTTGTTAAAAACAGGTCGCGTTGTTATTTTTGCCGCTGGTACAGGTAACCCGTTCTTCACTACTGACTCTGCGGCGTGTTTACGCGGCATCGAGATTGAAGCTGATACGGTAATTAAAGCGACCAAAGTAGACGGTGTATTTAGTGATGATCCGGTGAAAAACCCTGATGCGACACTTTACCGTCACTTAAGCTACAATGAAATTATTGATAAAGAATTAAAAGTAATGGATTTAGCGGCATTTACTCTTGCTCGCGACCATAATATGCCATTGAGCGTATTTAATATGAATAAATCAGGCGCATTAAAACGCGTAATAATGGGTGAAGAAGAAGGAACCCTTATTTCTTCACAAGCCTCAGATGAAGTTAGTAACTAGATTAGGATTAAACCGTGATTAACGATATTCAAAAAGATGCGCAAGAGCGCATGCAAAAAAGTGTAGCAGCACTTGGTAGTCAATTATCTAAAATTCGTACTGGCCGTGCTCATCCTGCGATTTTAGACGGCATCATGGTGTCGTACTACGGCGCTCCAACACCGTTAAACCAAGTTGCAAATGTAACTATTGAAGATTCACGCACACTGGCTATTGGTGTATTTGATAAGTCTTTAGCTCAGGCGGTTGAAAAAGCTATTATGGCTTCTGACCTTGGTTTAAACCCAATGTCTGCAGGCACGGTTATTCGTGTACCTCTTCCTCCATTGACTGAAGAACGTCGTAAAGATTTAATTAAAATCGTACGTGGCGAAGTAGAAGGCGGACGTGTTGCTATTCGTAATATTCGTCGTGATGCAAATGGCGATATTAAAAATTTATTAAAAGATAAAGACATCTCTGAAGACGAAGCACGTCAAGGTGAAGATGCAATTCAAAAAATCACTGATAAGTTTATTAAAGAAATGGATACACAATTAACAGCGAAAGAAGCTGAGTTGATGGAAATCTAATAACTGTTCTAGACCTAGGCAAACAGCTTTAGCTAAATAATTAAGCCGCTTTTCACAAGTATTCGCACTTTACTTTAATTGTGTGATTTTAAAGAGTAACAGAATGTATTTTCTCTTTACTAGTGGCTCGATTATCAGTAAATACAAGGTTGTTAGCTGTATAATTATTTGCTTAAAGTAGATTTATTATCACGGGTACAGGTTAAATTTATTAGTTTTGAAACGCCGTCTGGGGTATACTAGGCGGCGTTTTTTTATGGAATACACAAAATTTATGGTTCTAGACGCTGATACAATTTCACAGCAATGTTTGCCTAAACATGTTGCCATCATCATGGATGGGAACGGGCGTTGGGCACAAGCCAGAAATAGGCCTCGTGTATATGGGCATAAAAAGGGCGTGGATGCAGTTCGTCAATCTGTGCAGTTTTGTACTAAATTAGGGATACAATCGTTGACCTTATTTGCTTTTAGTAGTGAAAACTGGCGCCGCCCTGAAGACGAAGTAAATACATTAATGGAGCTTTTTTTATTTGTACTAAGTAAAGAAGTTAAAAAGCTGCATAAAAATAACGTAAAACTAACCATCATTGGAGATTTATCTCGATTCTCTGAAAGCTTGCGTGCCAAAGTACATACTGCGCAAGAACTAACAGCGAATAACACCGGTCTGCACTTAAATGTAGCGGCAAATTACGGTGGTCGCTGGGATATGACTCATGCTGCTAAGCAGGTTGCTTTACAAGTAGCAAATGGGGAACTTGATCCCGCAGACATTACAGAAGAACATATTGCACAGCATATGAGTATGGCAGATCAGGCACAGCCAGATTTATTGATCCGTACTGGTGGCGATGTCAGAATTAGTAATTTTTTACTTTGGCAGGCAGCCTACGCTGAACTTTATTTTACCAATACACTTTGGCCTGACTTTAACGAAGCTGCTTTTGCAGAGGCCATCGCATGTTACGTTGCCAGAGAGCGACGTTTTGGTTGCACGGGCGAACAAATAAAACAATTACTCGCTCAAACCTAAAATAGATTAAGGGTCATCATTTTGTTAAAACAACGTATTTTAACCTCACTAGTGCTAGCGCCATTAGCACTGGCTTTGGTTTTTTACACCCCACTAACGTTATTTAGTTATTTTGCGGGTGCTATTGTGTTAATGGGCGCATGGGAATGGTCTGCTTTTATGGGGCTATGCGATAAACTAAAACGCGGCGCGTTTGTATTGTTAGTTGCAGTATTACTCGGTTTACTTAATTTACATTGGCCGATAGAAACTCTATGGCAGAAAGGCAAGCTTGTAGGTGATGCCAATTACTTATTTACCTTATCGTTTTCATGGTGGTTAGTTGCAAGTTATTTAGTGTGGCGTTACCCCGCTATGGCTAAAGGCTGGAATGAAGGGCTCGTGATGCGCGGTATTGCAGGTTTACTGACATTGGTACCACTGTGGCTTGCGCTTAACACCCTTCGAAGTGCGCAATATACAGAATCAACACACTATGGTTCTATGCTGATTTTAGTGGTTCTAGGTATTGTATGGAGTGCCGATATTGGCGCTTACTTTACCGGTAAAAGTTTCGGTAAACATAAGTTAATGCCTAAAGTTAGTCCAAATAAAACCATAGAAGGCCTCGCCGGTGGCGTGGTTGCTGCGGTGTTATTTGTATTGGCTTTTTGTTATTACACTAACGTTGATACTTCTGTGTGGCCAATTTATGCAGTAATGACAGCATTTATTGCTTTGTTCTCTGCGGTAGGTGATTTACTCGAGAGTATGTTTAAACGTGAAGCGGGTCTTAAAGATAGCGGCAGTTGCCTACCTGGGCACGGCGGTATTTTAGACCGTATTGATAGCTTAACTGCAGCAGCGCCGATGTTTGTTATTTGCTTTGCCTGGACACTGAGTTTATGAGTGTAGTGCAACAACTGGTTATTTTGGGTGCAACGGGGTCTATAGGTCTTAGCACGTTAGATGTTGTTGCAAGAAATCAACAGCAGTTCAAGGTGTTCGCATTGACCGCAGGGCAAAATGCAAAGAAAATGGCTGAGTTGTGTCTTGCTCATCAACCTCGGTATGCTGTTATGGCTTCAGAGCAAGCCGCTAAGCAGCTTAGTGAACTTTTAAAAGGTATGTGTAAAACACAAGTAATGCATGGCGAGAAAGCCATGAGTGAGCTTTGTGCGCATGTTGATGTTGATACTGTGATGTCAGCTATTGTTGGTGCAGCTGGGTTACTGCCTACCTTGAGCGCAGTTGAAGCAGGAAAAAAAGTACTTCTGGCAAACAAAGAGTCATTGGTGATGTCGGGTCAGTTGTTTATTGATAAAGTGAAACAACATCAAGCAACTTTATTACCCATCGACAGCGAACATAATGCTATTTTTCAGTGTTTACCTAGTACGTTACAAAACACCCAAGGACAAGCACGGCTTGAGCAGCATGGCGTTAGCAAAATTTTATTAACTGGCTCTGGTGGCCCATTTTTAAACCGTGATATTAATACGCTTGATGGCGTTAGTGTCAGTGAAGCGGTTGCTCACCCTAATTGGTCTATGGGACAAAAAATATCAGTAGACTCAGCCACGATGATGAACAAGGGCTTAGAGTTTATTGAGGCTAAATGGTTATTTAACTGTGATGCCAGCGATATTGATGTGGTGATTCACCCACAAAGTATTATCCACTCTATGGTGCAATACCAAGATGGTTCTATTTTAGCGCAAATGGGAAACCCCGATATGCGCACCCCTATAGCACATGCGCTTGCCTTTCCACAGCGAATTGATGCGGGTGTTAAACCGTTAAATTTTTCTGATATTTGTGATTTTTCGTTCACCAAACCTGACTTTTCTCGTTATCCTAATTTAAAATTAGCAATTGCTGCGTGTGATGCGGGACAGGGTGCAACTACTACGGTGAATGCGGCTAATGAAATGGCTGTAAATGCATTTTTGCAGGGACAAATTAGTTTTACCGATATTTATAAAGTGAATGCGAAAACGTTAGAGGCTGCAAAGTTCACGAATGTGCAAACGCTTGATGAAATTTTAGAGTGTGATCGTTTAGCACGTTTGAGCGCAGCGCAGTTTATAACCAAAGTGGTGCATTAAAATGTTCGATTTTTTTTGGAATTTAGGCTCATTTATACTCGCACTCGGAATTTTAGTGACCGTTCACGAATACGGTCATTTTTGGGTGGCTCGTAAGGCGGGCGTTAAGGTACTGCGCTTTTCAATTGGTTTTGGTAAACCTTTATTAAAATGGCACGATAAATACAATACTGAATACGTGATCGCGGCAATCCCACTCGGTGGTTACGTAAAAATGTTAGACGAGCGTGTTGATGAAGTACCCGCAAATCAACGTCATTTATCGTTTAATGCTAAATCTGTTCAAGCGCGAATAGCTATTGTGGCTGCTGGGCCTATGGCGAACTTTTTATTTGCTATTTTTGCTTTAGCGGCCATGTATATGGTGGGTGTGCAAACTATAAAACCGGTTGTAGGTAATGTTGTTGAAGGCAGTAGAGCAGAACAAGCAGGCATTACGTCTACTCAGCAAATAATTAAAATTGGTGATGACGATATTACTAATTGGCAAGATGCGACTTTTTCTTTGATGTCGCACTTGGGTGATAAAAGTGTTGCCGTTACTTTACGTAATGAAAATTATCAACAAACAACGCAAATTCTCAACCTCGATGGTTGGAAGCTTGATCAGCAAGATGTACCGCCATTGAGCTCGTTGGGGATTGTGCCGTTTCGCCCTCAAGCAACACTCACTATTGCGGCGATTACTAAAGACTCTGCTGCTGAACAGGCAAATTTAAAGGTTAACGACATTATTCTGGCTGTAAACGGCGAAACAATGAGCAGTTGGCAGCAATTAGTTAATCTTATTACTCAATCGGCTAACAAATCCTTACAATTTAGTGTAAAAAGACAAGATAGTATAAAAACAATAATAGTGACCCCAAACAGCCGAGTTGTCAGTAATGGTGTTGAACAAGGCTTTTTAGGTGTTGCTCCGGTTGTAGAGCAGTGGCCTGATGATTTTGTTGAGACTAGACATTATGGGCCACTAGATAGTATTGTGCTGGGCACAAAAGAAACATGGCGTTTAATTACGCTGAGTTTTGACATGATAGGTAACTTAATTACTGGTCAAGTATCAGTAAAAAATTTAAGTGGGCCTGTCGGCATAGCAGTCGGTGCCGGCACAAGTGTTAGTTACGGATTAGTCGCATTTTTAAGCTTTTTAGCTTTGATCAGCGTTAATTTGGGGGTATTTAATTTACTTCCTCTGCCAGTGCTTGATGGTGGGCACTTAATGTATTACATAATTGAACTTTTTCGTAAAAAACCGGTCTCTGAAAAGACACAAGAGTTTGGTTTTAAAGTGGGAGCCTTGCTACTCATTTTTCTAACATGTTTCGCTTTGTTCAATGATGTATCGCGCTTGTAGTTGTTTAAGCGTGGTAACGACAAATTAGAACACGATTGTAAAGCTCGTAACTATTTAGTTTTCGATGCTAAGCGGTAATACAGTTGTAAAGGATAAAGATAATAAAATGGCTATAAAAAAACATTTGGTAGTTTCAAGTTTATTGGGTGCAAGTTTTGCAGCCCTAGGCCAAAACTCCTTTATTGTTGAAGATTTAAAAGTTGAAGGATTGCAACGTGTCGCACTTGGTGCTGCATTAACGCATATTCCTATCAACGTGGGCGACAATGTTGATGAATATACAATTTCAAAAACAATTAAGTCACTTTATCGCTCAGGTCACTTTGACAATATAAAAGCGTTGCGTGATGGCAATAACGTTATTTTTAAAGTAACTGAACGCCCAACAATTAGCTTTATTGAATTTGATGGCAATAAAGACATAAAAGATGAGCAGTTAAACCAGTCGCTTGATCAACAAGATATTCGTCAAGGCGAGCCGCTGGATAAAACGGTTATCGATAATATTGAAAAAGGCTTAGTTGAGTTTTTCCACAGCATTGGTAAATACAATGCAAAAGTGGACATAAGTATCACTAAACTGCCACGTAACCGAGTTAAATTGAGACTCGAGTTTGATGAGGGCGATGCAGCCTCTATTCGTCAAATCAACTTAGTTGGTAATGAACTTTTTTCAAACGAAGAGCTACTTCAGCTTGCAGAGTCGCAACAAGATTTACCTTGGTGGCAGTTTATGGGTAGCGATCGCTATCAAAAACAAACCATCGAAGGCGATTTAGAAAAAATTCGTAGCTTTTATTTAGACCGTGGTTATTTGCGTTTTAATATTGATTCAACTCAAGTATCAGTTAGTCCTGAACGTGAATCGGTTTATGTAACGGCAAATATCACCGAAGGTGTAAAATACAAAGTGAAAGGCTTTGATTTTATCGGTGATTTACTCGGCCGAGAAGAACTAATAAAAAGTGTTATCCCACTTCGTACCGGAGAGTTGTATAACGGCTCGGTGGTGACTTCTTCAGAAGAGTTTATAAAAAGTTACTTAGCTCGTTTTGGATATGCTAACGCTGAAGTACGCACCATTCCAGAAATTGATGACGAAAACCAAGAAGTACAACTAACTTTGTCGGTTGACCCTGGAAAACGTGTTTATGTTCGTCGAATTATTGTAGGTGGTAACCAAAATACAGCAGATGAAGTACTACGTCGTGAAATGACACAGCTTGAAGGTGCATGGCTATCTAACCAAAATCTTGAGCGTTCTAAATTACAAATTCAACGTTTACCTTATATGGAAACTGTTGACTTTAATGTGGTGCCTGTTCCAGGTGTGGATGACCAAGTAGATGTTGATTTTACTGTTAAAGAGCAATCTGCGGGTAGCTTTAATGCCGGCCTTGCTTATGGTTCGTACTTAGGCCTGCAATTTAATATTGGTGTAACTGAATCTAACTTTTTAGGCACAGGTAACCAAATTGGCTTTAACATTAATACCTCACGTGGCTCTGAGCGTGTCAGTGTGTCGTACACAGACCCTTACTTTACGCCAGATGGCGTATCGCAAGGCAGCAGCATTTTTTACAGTAACTACGATGCTAGCCAGTTTAGCTTAATTGACTATAAGTCAAAAAGTTATGGCCTTGGGACTAACATTGGTTTTCCAATTGATGCTATAAATCGTATTAACTTTGGGGCTCGTTGGATAGAAGAAGAACTATCAGATATCGCTGAATATGAGCAAACACGTGTATTACGTGAAACCTTCCTCGATCCAGAGAATCCTGATGCGGGCTTTGAGTTTACCAAGTATGAGTTAAGTGTAGGTTGGTCGCGTGTAACGGTAAACCGTGGTTTGTTCCCAACAGCTGGCTCAAGACAAACATTGAACTTAACAGCTACAACGCCGAATTCAGATTTAAAATACTTTAAATTAAATTACGATTCACGTTTTTACTGGCCGATTTCAAACGACCATCGTTGGGTGTTCTCAACGCGTGCGGCATTAGGTTACGGTAATGGTTATGGCTCTACTAATGGGTATGAGCAGACGCTCCCATTCCAAGAGTATTTCCGTATTACAGAAATGGAATTACGTGGCTTTGATAGAAATACTATCTTACCGCGTGCAGTATCACGAGTACCGCAATCTATACCAGGCACGCCATCAGGTGATGGTACAACCACAGGTAATATTGGTGGAGCATCAGAGTTTGATGTATTGAGAACTCAAGGCCGTATAGGTGGTAACGCGAAAGCCGTTGCAGGTATGGAGCTTATTGTTCCTACACCGTTCTTAGATGAAGAAAATACCAGTTCGGTACGTACCAGTTTCTTTGTTGATGCTGCCAACGTTTGGGATACCGAGTTTAACGTTGATCGTTATCAAAACTTAGGTATTGATGAGCGTGCAAAATTAGATGACTACTCAGACCCAATGCGCTTTAGGGTTGCAACCGGTTTATCATTACAATGGATCTCACCTATGGGTCCTATGCTGATCAGCTTTGCGTATCCGTTGCAAAAAGAAGAAGATGACGATACCAAGACCATCAGTTTTAATATTAGTAACACTTTCTAAAGGAGTTTTTTGTGAAAAAATTATTCAAATCAACAGCAGTTGCCGTTTTAGCTACACTTATGATGGGTACATCAGTTAATGCTTTTGCTCATAAAGTGGGTATTGTAGATATGCAAGAAATCTACAAGCAGCTTCCACAAATGGCTAAAATCGAACAGTCTTTACAAACTGAATTTGCTGAGCGTCGTCAAGAGCTTGAAAAGTTACAGGGCGATATTCGCTTTGAAGCTGAAAAGTTTAAGCGTGAAAGCACCACAATGAGTCAAGATCAAAAAGACGCATTACGTGATAAAATTCAGGGTATGCAAAAAAACCTTGCTGAAAAGGGCCGTCCGTTAGAGCAAGAAATTAAAGCACGTCAAAATCAGGAGTTGGCTAAAGTTCAGACTTTAATCATTGAAACTATCCAAGAGATTGCTAAAAAAGGTGACTTCGACGAAGTTAAAGTAAAAGACACAACTATTTACTTTAATCCTAAAGAAGTAACTGATCTTTCTGAAAAAGTAGTAACAGCTGTAAGTAAGAAATAATTAATCTATGCAAAATTATACGCTTTCGCAAATTGCGGAACTTCTAGGCGCCGAGCTTCAAGGTGATGGCGCTTTAGAAATTAAAAAAATAGCGACACTTGCAAATGCCCATACTGGGCATATTGCATTTTTAGCGAACAAGAAATATCGATCTCAGCTTGAGACAACAAAGGCCAGTGCGGTGATACTCAGCCCTGACGATGCGCCTTACTTTTCAGGCAATAAAATCATCGTTGCCAATCCTTATGTTTGTTATGCCAAACTCGCTCAGTTTATGGATACTACACCTCGTAGTGCAAATAGTGGTATACACCCGAGTGCGGTAATACATGCCAGTGCACAAGTGAGCAAAAGTGCAGCCATTGGTGCTAATGTTGTAATTGAAGCTGATGCTGTAATTGGTGATAACGCACAAATTGGTCCGAACAGTTTTATTGGTGAACGTGCTAAAATAGGCTCAGGCACCAAACTTTGGCCAAGTGTGAGCATTTATCATGATGTTGAGATTGGCGCAGATTGTTTATTGCAAGCTAACACTGTCATTGGTAGTGATGGCTTTGGCTATGCAAATGAACGTGGTCAGTGGCTTAAAATTCCACAATTAGGCTCTGTGATCATTGGCGATAAAGTAGAAATTGGCGCAAGTACCACGATAGATCGTGGTGCGCTTGATGATACTATTATCCACAGTAACGTTATTATTGATAACCAGTGTCAAATAGCACACAACGTTGAAGTTAACTCAGGCACCGCTATTGCCGGTTGTACTGTACTTGCAGGCAGTGTCACCATAGGTAAAAATTGCCAGATTGGCGGCATGAGCGCAATTAACGGTCACATGTCTGTGTGTGATGGTGTTATAATTACCGGCATGAGTATGGTGACCAAATCAATCACCGAACCAGGTATTTACTCATCTGGTATGCCTCATACGACTAACAAAGAATGGCGAAAATCAATTGCTCATTTGCGCAACCTTTCAGACATGAAATCACGTCTAAAAGCGCTTGAAGCATTGAACAAGTCATGATCGTTGAACACTAAAAAGGATGCTATTTTGGCAAACGAATTAAATAGCCTTGATATTCAAGAAATTTTAAGTTTATTACCGCACCGTTACCCGATGCTACTAATTGATCGTGTAATCGATTTCACCCCAGGTGAATCATTGCATGCAATTAAAAATGTATCGATTAATGAACCTATTTTTACTGGCCACTTCCCAAATCAGCCGATTTTTCCTGGTGTGCTAATATTAGAGTCAATGGCGCAAGCAACGGGTCTATTAGGGTTTAAAACGGTTGAAAATCGTAGCGAAAATGAACTTTACCTATTTGCAGCTGTAGACAACGCGCGTTTTAAGCAGCCAGTTGTGCCAGGTGATACCATGCATCTTCATGTTAAGTTTTTAAAAGAGCGTCGTAACATATGGAAATTTGCGGCTGAAGCTAAAGTTGACGGCAAAACAGTGTGTAGCGCCGAAATCATGTGTGCTAGAAGAGAGTTTTAATTGTGATCCATGCTACGGCAATAATCGAACCGGGTGCAAAACTTGGTAACAATGTGTCAGTTGGACCATATAGTTACATCGGTAATGATGTTGTTATTGGTGATGACTGCATTATTGAGTCTCACGTTGTTGTTAAAGGGCCTGCTACTATTGGCTCTGGTAACCATATTTTTCAGTTTGCCTCTGTGGGCGAAGCCTGCCAAGACAAAAAATATAACAACGAACCAACCAGTTTAATTATTGGCGACAATAATGTGATTCGTGAATGTGCGACTATCCACCGCGGTACAATTCAAGATGAAGGTGTTACCAAAATAGGCAGCAATAACTTATTTATGGCTTACACCCACGTTGCACACGATGCGGTAATTGGCGATAACGTTATTTTTGCAAATAATGCCAGTGTAGCGGGTCACGTTCATGTTGGTGATTGGGTTATTTTAGCGGGTAACTCAGGTGTTCATCAATTTTGTAAAATTGGTGCGCATGCATTTGTTGGTATGTATTCGGGGGTAAACAAAGACGTACCTCCATTCGTTACCACCATTGGTATGCCAGCAGGCCCTGCAGCAATCAATACTGAAGGCATGAAACGCCGTGGTTTTGAAAGTGATGAAATCATGGCAGTACGCCGCGCTTATAAAGCGTTTTACCGCAAGAGCTTAGGTGTTGATGAAGCGATTGAATTACTTGCTGAAGATGCTGCAAAGTTTCCAGCAGTGCAATTGATGATTGATTTCGTTAAAAGCTCAGAACGCGGTATCGTGCGTTAATACAGAGCATTTTAATAGATATAAAAAACCACCTTTGAGCAATCAAGGTGGTTTTTTATTAGCTGATTAATAATTCAGTCTCTACTCAGTATCGTCCTATTACACTCCCTCTACATTTTTCAATAAAGTATAAAGAATGAAACTAATAAAGTTAGTATTGCTTTCAGTACTGTCGGTGATTTTGGCCGCCTGTAGTACTGCGCCAGGTAATATAAATAATCAACAACGTGATGTTGCAGAGCAAGGTAAAGCATCATTTTATGCTGATAAGTACCACGGCCGACTTACTGCCAGTGGCGAGCGATTTAGTCAACAAGCGGCAACAGCTGCTCACTTAAAGCTCCCGTTTGGTACACGAGTAAACGTTACTAATATTGCTAATAATAAGTCAGTGGTGGTGAGAATTAACGACAGGGGTCCTTATATTCGGGGGCGAATTATAGATTTATCTAAGGCGATGTTTAAAAAAATAGCCGACCCTAAAGTCGGCGTTATTGATGTATCGGTCACCGTTATTGAGAATAAGTAATACTGCTAAGGGCTAAAAGCGGGTTGTTAACGCCACATAGTCAGGGTGTTCATTGAGCAATTGTTGATGTGAACCTTGAGCGATGATTTGTCCGCTATCTAACCAGATGACACTATCCATTTGCGATAACAACGCTGGATCATGAGTAATTGTTAATACACTGGCGTGCTCTTTCAGTTGTAAAACACTGTTCATAACAGCTTGTTTAGAGATATTATCGAGCCCTTCAGTCGGTTCATCGAGTACTAAAATGGCGGGTTTTTGCAGCAGGGCCTGTGCCAAGGCTATACGTCTTGATTGACCTTGAGACACATTTCGCCCGCCGGTACCTAAACGGGTTTTCAGCCCTTGTTTGAGCTCAGAGAACCAACCACCAAGTTCTGCCTGTGTTAATGCTGCTATCATTTGTTGCGAGGTTGCATCGGGAGCTGCATAAGCAAGGTTTTCGCTTAATGTGCCATCAAAAATATGATGCTGCTGAGCTAAAATATTTAATGTCTTTGCACGACTCTCATTATTTAAATCATGCAGGCTTATGATTTCTTTGTCGCTTTGTAAGTTTATTGTTCCTTGCTGCAGTGGCCATAAACTACTGAGCAAATTCACTAAGGTAGTTTTACCACTGCCGCTTCTACCAACAATAGCCACTTTTTGCTTCGCGGGGAGCTCAAAACTCACATTATTTAATGCCTGCTTTTGGCCATAGTGATAGCTGACATTATTTAACGACAAAGCCCAGTGCTTATTTAATAGCTCAATATCTGTGGTTGATACATTGTTTGTGCTAAGCGTTTTGTCTTCAAGAATAAAGAGTCGCTCAGCTGCTTTTAGTACATAAGGAAGCTCAATAAAGGCGTTAGGCAGTAACAATACGCTTTCAAAGCTGGCAAGCACAAACAGGCTCAACATCGCCAGCTCTACATTGACCATAGCACCGCTAAACACTAGCGGCACAATAGTAACAATGCTGGAAAGCATAGCTAATTGCACTATGAGTAAGCTTAAGCCATCAGCGTTGCCAAGAGCCTTATGACGAATAAATAATTGCTGATTATACTGCTCACTTAACAGATCACACTTAGTGAGTTGTTGGTTTCGAGCTTGATAAATATTTAGTTCTCTAAGGCCCGTAAGGGTGTCTGATAGCTCTGCTCTAAGTTGTGCACTAAGTAAGGTTTCTTGGTGACTATTTTTATCTAATTGCTTACTTAATATTGCCGGTATAATCACCCCAATAATAATAATCCCAACAAAACAAATAAGGGCGACATTTACATTGTAGGCTGACATAAACAGCATAATAATAGGCACAGTCAGTAAAGCTACTAACATCGGCAGCAACACATTTAAATAAAACTTATCTAATGCGTCTACATCGTTTTGCAAGCGATTAACTAAATCGGCACTGCGGCTCATAGCTAAATCAAGGTTATTGAGCTTGCTGAGAGTGGCGAACATGTTTACTCGTATTTCACTTAACAATAAAAATGTGGCGTTGTGAGTAACTAAGCGTTCAGCGTAACGTGAGGCGGTGCGCACAATCGCTAAAAAGCGGATGGTGCCAGCTGGGGTAAAGTAGTTCATATGGACGCCGGCAATTCCTGCGGCTGCCATAGAAGCTAAAAACCAGCCTGAAATAGCGAGTAAGCCTACATTAGCTAGCACCGTGAGTGACGCTAGAAACGTCCCCAAAAGCATCGCTTTATAATGAGGGCGGCACAATTTGAGTAAACGAATAAAATTAGCCATTAGTTACCCCTTGTTCTGCTGTTTGCAGTAGCTTTGCAAATTCGCCAGATTGCTGGCTGAGCGCTTTAAAATCGCCTTGTTGAACGATACAGCCGTTTTCCATAACGATAAGTTGCTTAGCATTTTTTACTGTATTTAAGCGATGTGCGATGGTGATCACCAAGTGGTTTTTTGCATATTCAGCAATAGCGTTTTGAATGAGTTGCTCGGTTTGACTATCTAAATGAGCGGTTGGCTCATCGAGCATTAAAATAGGGGCGTGTTTTAAAAATGCACGAGCTAATGCTATACGCTGTTTTTGCCCGCCAGATAGCCCTTCACCTTGCTCACCTATTAAGGTGTTAAAGCCATCGGGTAGCTCGTTAATAAATTCCAGCGCACCTGCCTGCTCTGCAGCATCTACAAGTGCTTCATATGAAGCGTCTGGGTTACCTAATTTTATGTTGGCGGCTAGGGTGTCGTAAAATAAGGTTGGCTTTTGTGGGATCCATGCAATGTTTTGTTGTAATTGGCTTATATCCGCGGTCGTCAATGGTTGTTGGTCAATAGATATATGTTGTATTACTTCTGGGTGAAAACCAAGCATGCAATCAAGTAGGGTGCTCTTACCTGAGCCGCTAGCTCCGACAATGGCTACTAGTCCTGTGCTTGGCAGGGTTAAATTAATATTATTTATTCCCTCATTGCTATTAGGGTAACTAAAGTTGAGCTCATGGATGCTTATAGTTCTACTAGCATTACCATTGATCTTTGCTGTGTGGCTATCATCATTTTCGGGCAGTGGTGCATTTAAAATAATCAACATATCTGCCGCAGCACTAATTCCCTGCAGGCGTGCATGGTAATGGCTGCCTAATTGGCGAAGGGGTAAATAAAATTCAGGTGCTAGTAACAGCACTACAAAGCCAGTAGCAAAATCTAGGGTACCAAAAAATAATCTAAAGCCAATAATTACCGCTACCAGTGCCACACTAATTGTGGCTAAAAACTCCAGAGCAAAAGAGGATAAAAAAGCAATTTTTAACACGTTCAGCGTTGCGTGTCTAAAGTCATCGGAAATACGCGCGATTTGTTTAAGCTCTTTGCGTGTGGCATTAAATAATTTTAGTTGAGTAAGCCCTTGTACGCGATCAAAAAAGTAGTTACCTAACACTGCCAGTTGTTGCCAACGTTTTTGATTAAGTGCCTCGGCTTTGTGGCCAACTAAAATCATAAAAAATGGAATAAGTGGTGCAGTTAATAAAAATATCAGTCCTGCTTTATAATCGGTCGGAAATATAACCACTAATATTGCAATGGGAATAAGCGCACTGTAGGCAACCCCAGGTAAGTACTTTGCATAGTAGTCATGCAGTGCCTCAACACCATTATGCAGCGTGTTAAGTGTTGCACCTTGGCCATGTTGCTCTATATAACTTGGGCCGAGTTGTGTGAGTTTATCGAGTAAGGTTTGGCGAATAGCCGATTTAATTTTAAGGGTAGCAAATGCGCTCAAGCGCTCACTTAACGCTAAGAAAATGGCGCGCAGTAAAATAATACCCGCTAAAGGCCATAAATAGTGGGTTACTTGGGCTAAACTATGCCCTTCAAACATCACCTCATGAATGGTTTGCGCGAGTAAGTAAGCGCCTGCAATCATTAAAATCGCATTAACTGTTCCAAGTGCAATGCTTAGCTTTAACCACATTGCCGCCGGTTTACTCTGCTGTTTTAAAAAAGCGCGCAGGGGTTGTTGCTGCGCGCGATTTGGTCGGGGATTAGTCGTCATTGTGATTTGTATTATGCTCGTTTAATAAATCATGGGTGGCTTGTTCATCATCAGCAATGCTGTTTTTATTTTGATGAAATTCATACCACATCACGTTTATAACGCCTAAGGTACAAGCAAGCAGTACACCTAAAATCCACGCGAAATACCACATAACTTAGTCTCCTTAATAACTGCCGTGAGGGTTATTTTCAATTTCATCAACGGTCACTCTGCGCCACATTTTCACATAACACCAGGTGGTGTAGGCTAAAATGAGTGGCACAAATATAACCACAGCAATGAACATAACATTGAGTGTTCTGTGGCTCGATACCGCATCCCAAATTGTTAAGCTAATATCAGGGTTATTGCTTGAAGGCATAATAAACGGAAATAACGATACGCCCGCAGTCATAATCACCCCAATTAACATCACACTGGTTGCTAATAATCCCAAAGCGGGCTTATTCAATTTAGAAAACAGGAGTGCACACAGTGCCATCGCAAATGCCAAAATAGGGAAGGTCATTGTCCATGGACGCTCACTGTAGTTATTAAGCCATGCGCCTTGAGCAGTGGTAACTACTTTAGCTAGTGGATCTGCATGGCCTTGGGTGTCACCCATAGAGGCAATTTGATAGCCCGTTAGGTTGGCAACCCACACACCAGCTGCCGCAAATAACACTATAAAGGCAAGTAATGAGTAGCGACCATATTGTCCTGAGCGCTCAGCAACTTGATCAGCGGTTCGCAGTTGTAACCACATGCCCGCATGTGCCACTAACATAGTAATACTAACCAAGCCGGCAATGAGCGCAAACGGATTAAGTAAAGCAAAAAACGACCCTTGATAACTGACTCTTAATAAATTATCGATATGAAACGGCACGCCTAAAAACAAGTTACCAAACGCTACACCAAATACTAGGGCAGGTATGGCACTGCCGGCAAATAAGCCCCAGTCCCAGTTATTACGCCAGCGTTTAGAGTCAACCTTAGAGCGATAATCAAAGCCTAAAGGTCTAAAAAATAATGCAAATAACACCAGCATCATGGCAAAGTAAAAACCAGAAAATGCTGCTGCATACACCATAGGCCATGCTGCAAATAAAGCGCCACCTGCGGTTATAAACCATACTTGGTTACCATCCCAATGGGCGCCAATAGTGTTAATAACGGTACGGCGTTCAGAATCTGTTTTGCCGACTAAGCGTAGTAACATGGCAACGCCCATATCCATACCATCGGTAATGGCAAAACCAATTAACAGCACACCAATAATTAACCACCAGAGCATTTTTAATGTTTCATAATCAAAAATCATGATAGTTCTCCTTTAGCAGCCGAGCTGTGATCAGGTAATTCAAAATGGTACTTACCGGTATGAAGGGAGCTTGGTCCTTGCTTAATAAATTTAATCATTAACCATGCTTCAACAATCGCCAGTCCAGTATAGAAAACAATAAAACCAGTTAAGCTAATTAAAATATCATTAACCGTCAGGGATGACGTTGCTAAAAAGGTCGGTAACACTTCAGAAATTGCCCATGGCTGGCGGCCATATTCAGCCACAATCCAACCAAACTCGATGGCAATCCAAGGCAGAGGAATGCTTAATACTGCGGCCCACAACAACCAACGTTTTTGTTCAATAATACGATGGGCGTTGTAATAAAAAGCAAGGATAAATACGCCAAGCATGATCACGCCACAGCCAAC
This sequence comes from Pseudoalteromonas sp. APC 3224, assembly GCF_030407535.1. Taxonomy (GTDB): domain Bacteria; phylum Pseudomonadota; class Gammaproteobacteria; order Enterobacterales; family Alteromonadaceae; genus Pseudoalteromonas. The sequence continues at coordinate 77,468 of NZ_JASDDF010000017.1, forward strand.
CATAATCCTAAATGACCAAAACATAGGACCCACTTTAGGGAAGGAGTCTTTAACGGCTTGTTGTATTTGTGCCTCACTGGCATCTGCTACATTAGGGGTATAACGTTTAAGTAATAAGCCATAGCCTAAATCATCTTTCACGTTATCAAACTTTTCGATATTTTCAGGGGTATCGTCACCTGCGCGAAGTTTTTCTAGATATTCATAAGCAATCATGCCATTGCGAATACGCTTCTCGTGTTTTTTCTCAAGATCTGAAATACCAATCACTTGTTCATCAAGTGAGCGCGTTGCAATAATACCTAATGCGTAAGGAATTTTAACCGCAGCATGAGTTACTTGCTCTTCAGAGTCAGGAATACCCAGCATGGTAAAAGCTGCGGGGGCTTCTTCGGTATGCCATTCAGCTTCAATGGTCGCGAGTTTTACTTTTTGTACTTCACCGACTTCGTAGCCAGATTCATCACCGAGTAAAATAACACATAAAATAGAGGCTAAACCAAAGCCTGATGCCACCGAGAACGAACGTTTAGCAAATGCCAAATCACGTCCTTTTAATATGTACCAGCTACTAATCCCAAGCACAAACATAGACGCCGCAACATAACCTGCAGACACAGTATGAATAAACTTAACTTGCGCTACAGGGTTAAATACTAGCTCTGCAAAACTAGTCATTTCCATACGCATGGTTTGATAGTTAAACTCTGCCCCGACTGGGTTTTGCATCCACGCATTAGCAACTAAAATCCATAGCGCAGACATATTAGTGCCCAGCGCCATTAAAAATGTTACTCCTAAATGCTGGCGTTTAGAGAGCCTGTCCCAACCTAAAAAGAACATCCCCACAAAGGTTGATTCTAAAAAGAAGGCCATTAAGCCTTCAATAGCCAGTGGTGCACCAAATACATCACCCACATAATGAGAGTAATACGACCAGTTAGTACCAAACTCAAATTCCATGGTGAGGCCGGTAGCCACACCAATAGCAAAGTTAATACCAAATAACTTGCCCCAAAACTTAGTCATATCGCGATAAATCTCGCGACCGGTCATAACATATACCGATTCCATAATAACTAAAATCCAGGTCATACCGATTGTTAACGGCACAAATAAAAAATGAAATAGAGCGGTGACAGCAAACTGTAATCGCGATAGATCCACAAAGGTTTCATCTATCATTTTTGGCTCCTTTGGTTGTGATGCAGTGACAGCACAAAGCAATTGTTAATATTTTAATAAACTTTCAGTAACTTCTGAAAGTTTGCGTCATTATTAGTGTTTGTACAATTTTTGTCAATATGTATATTAGAAAACTTTAATATACTATGACATTACATCAGTCTATAAAATACGCAATCATCAATTAAGAGTAAGCTAGAAAAAGGTGGTGCGTTTTAAGCGTTTAACCTAGCCTTAAAACACGGTAAACTAATCGGTATGAACGCCGGGTTTACTTGTGAAAAAATAGCAAATGAAAAAAGATAAAAAACAACTACGAATTGGTATTGTGGCAGGTGAACTGTCGGGCGATATTTTAGGTGAAGGGCTCATAAAAGCACTTAAAGCGCATTTTCCTGATGCAATTTTTGAAGGTATTGCAGGTCCTAAAATGCAAGCTCAAGGCTGCAAAACGCTGTTTGATATGGATGAACTGTCGGTTATGGGGTTGGTTGAAGTCCTTGGCCGTTTACCGCGCTTGCTAAAAATTCGCAAACAACTTGTGCAGCACTTTATTGATAATCCTCCTGATGTCTTTATAGGCATTGATGCGCCCGATTTTAATTTACGTGTAGAAAAACCGTTAAAAGATGCGGGTATTAAAACTGTGCAATACGTTAGCCCTTCAGTGTGGGCGTGGCGTGAAAAACGCATTCACACTATAAGTGCAGCCACTAACTTAGTATTGGCTTTATTACCTTTTGAGAAAGAATTTTACGACAAGCACCAAGTACCTTGTACTTTTGTAGGCCACACATTAGCCGACGACATTGCACTTGAACACGACGATAGCCAAGCCCGTAGCCAACTAGGCTTAAGTGCTGATGACAAGGTGTTAGCGTTATTACCCGGGAGCCGGGGCTCAGAAGTGGGCCTGTTAAGTGAAACTTACATAAAAACAGCGGCGCAGTTACAAACGCAGAACCCAGCGCTTAAAGTCGTTGTGCCACTGGTGAACGAAAAGCGCAAAGCGCAGTTTATTGCTATTTTAAATGCCACAGCGCCCTCACTTAATGTTAACTTACTAGACGGCCAATCAAATTTAGCCATGCAAGCCGCCGATGCCATATTACTGGCATCAGGTACGGCAACGCTTGAGGGCATGCTATATAAAAAACCAATGGTGGTTGGTTATAAAATTAAACCCATGAGTTATTGGATTTTTAAAACCTTATTTACCTTTAATATTAAATATTTTTCGTTACCTAATTTATTAGCAGACGAAGAGTTAGTGCCAGAGTTTTTGCAAAGCGAATGTAATGTCGCTAATTTGACAGCAGCACTTACCCCTATGCTAAATAGTGACAATAAAGAATTAAAAGCCCGCTTTTTAGCCATACATGAAAAAATTAGATTAGATGCAAGTAAACAAGCTGCAAATGCAGTGGCGGAGTTAATAAATGCAAATTGAACGACCTAATGTAACCCTAATTGCCGGTGTAGATGAAGTGGGTCGTGGGCCGCTGGTGGGCGACGTGGTTACTGCCGCTGTTATTTTAAATCCCAATAAGCCAATCGCAGGCCTTGCCGATTCTAAAAAATTAACGGATAAAAAACGTCAATTATTAGCCACTGAAATAAAAGAAAAAGCACTGTGTTACGCCATTGGCCGTTGTAGTCCAAGCGAAATAGATGAGCTAAATATATTACAAGCCACTATGCTTGCCATGAGTCGCGCAGTGGAAGCACTTAGCACAGTGCCTGAATTTGTGTTTGTAGATGGTAATCGCCTACCTGAATTAGCTATGCCCGCCCAAGCGGTGGTTAAAGGTGATAGCTTAGTCGCTGAAATATCAGCCGCATCTATTTTAGCAAAAGTGGCTCGTGATGATGAAATGATTGAACTTGATGCGCGCTATCCACAATATGGGTTTGCAGGGCATAAGGGGTATCCGACCAAAGCACACTTTGCAGCGCTTGAGCAATACGGCGCTATAGATGAGCATCGTAAGAGCTTTAAACCGGTGCAGCGTGTGCTTGCGCTTTCGGGTAAGGAGTAATTATGCCAGCTCCTGATTTTGTTCACTTACGAGTGCACTCAGACTTTTCGATGGTTGATGGTTTGGCAAAAACCAAACCAATAGTCGCTAAAGCACAAGAGCTTGAAATGCCAGCGCTGGCAATTACCGATCAAATGAACTTTTGTGGTTTAGTGCGTTTTTATGGCGCAGCGCATAACGCAGGTATCAAGCCACTTGTTGGTGCTGATTTTTGGGTACGTAGTCCTGAGTTTCCTGATGAGCCAAGCCGAATAACGTTATTAGCTAAAGATAATACTGGCTATAAAAATATTACTTTATTGATTTCTAAAGCTTACCAACGTGGTCATGTGTTTCATCGTCCAGTTATTGACCGTGAATGGTTAGTTGATTTAAAAGAGGGGCTCATCATACTCTCGGGTGCTAAAGATGGCGATTTAGGAAAAGCATTAATAAAAGGCAACCCCGCTATTGTTGAGTCGGTGGTAAGCTTTTATAAGCAGCACTTTAGCGATCATTATTATATTGAGCTTATTCGCACCAACCGTGCTCAAGAAGAAAATTATTTGCATATGGCAGTGGAGCTTGCAACCACAGAGCAACTGCCAGTGGTGGCTACCAATGAAGTGGTATTTTTAAAGCCAGAAAACTTTGAAGCCCATGAAATTCGGGTGGCTATTTTTGATGGTTATACCCTAGATGATAAACGCCGACCAAAGCGTTTTTCACAAGAGCAATACCTAAAAACGCCAGAGCAAATGGCAGAGCTATTTAGTGATATTCCAGAGGCGTTACAAAATACCGTAGAAATCGCAAAGCGCTGTAATGTAACCGTTCAATTAGGTGAGTATTTCCTACCAGATTACCCTACAGGCTCATTAAAAATTGATGAGTTTTTGGTTAAAGTCTCACAAGATGGACTTGAAGAACGACTGCAATTTTTATTTCCTGATGAGCAAGAACGCCAAGAAAAACGCGGCGAATACGATGAGCGTTTAAAGATAGAGCTCGATGTAATTAACCAAATGGGATTTCCTGGTTACTTCTTGATCGTAATGGAATTTATTCAGTGGAGTAAAGATAACAATATTCCAGTAGGTCCAGGGCGTGGTTCAGGTGCGGGCTCCTTAGTAGCTTATGCGCTTAAAATTACCGACCTTGATCCACTAGAGTTCGATTTACTCTTCGAGCGCTTCTTGAATCCAGAACGTGTTTCTATGCCCGACTTTGACGTCGATTTTTGTATGGATAGACGTGATGAAGTAATTGATCACGTATCGGCCTTGTATGGCCGTGATGCGGTATCGCAAATTATTACCTTTGGTACTATGGCGGCCAAAGCGGTTATACGCGATGTAGGCCGGGTACTTGGTCATCCGTATGGATTTGTTGATCGTATTTCTAAGCTTATTCCGGGCGATCCGGGAATGACCTTGGCCAAAGCGTTTGAAGTTGAACCTCGTTTGCAAGAAGCCTACGACGGCGATGAAGAAGTTAAAGACTTAATCGACATGTGTCGTATTCTTGAGGGGTGTACCCGTAATGCCGGTAAACACGCTGGGGGCGTTGTAATATCGCCGACCACAATTACCGATTTTGCTGCGCTTTATTGTGATGATGAAGGCAAGTTTCCGGTTACTCAGTTTGATAAAAACGATGTAGAAACCGCCGGTTTGGTTAAGTTTGACTTTTTAGGCTTACGTACACTGACCATCTTGCAGTGGGCAGTGGATATGACCAATGAACGCTTAAAGCGTGAAGGCAAGCAGCCGGTTGATATCAACACCATTCCACTGGATGATAAAAAAAGTATAGAACTACTGCTGCGCGCTGAAACCACTGCAGTATTCCAGCTAGAATCACGCGGCATGAAAGACCTAGTACGCCGATTAAAGCCCGATTGCTTCGAAGATATGATAGCCCTAGTTGCTTTGTTCCGCCCAGGTCCACTGCAATCAGGCATGGTAGATAACTTTATCGACCGAAAGCTCGGCAGGGAAGAAATTTCATACCCCGATGCGCAGTATCAACACGAAAGTTTAAAGCCGATTCTTGAGCCGACTTACGGCATTATTTTATATCAAGAACAAGTTATGCAAATAGCGCAGGTGCTGGCCGGTTATACACTAGGCGGCGCCGATATGTTACGTCGTGCCATGGGTAAGAAAAAGCCCGAAGAAATGGCAAAACAGCGCTCAACCTTTGAAGAGGGCGCGCGTAATAATGGCATTGATGGCGAGCTTGCAATAAAAATATTCGACTTGGTTGAAAAGTTCGCGGGTTATGGTTTTAACAAATCTCACTCAGCAGCTTATGCATTGGTATCGTATCAAACGCTGTGGATGAAAACCCATTATCCGGCCGAGTTTATGGCTGCGGTAATGTCGGCCGATATGGATAACACCGACAAAATAGTAACGCTGGTGGATGAGTGTGAAAACATGAAACTCACTTTGTTACCGCCCGATGTAAACGCTGGTGAATACAAGTTTACTGTTAATCTTCAAGGTGAAGTTGTTTACGGTATAGGAGCAATTAAAGGCGTGGGTGAAGCCCCCGTTGATGCCATATTGGAAGCGCGAGCGAAAGGTGGCCCATTTAAGGATTTATTTGATTTTTGTGCGCGTGTTGATTTAAAACGCTTGAATAAACGTGTCACCGAAAAATTAATTTATGCAGGTGCATTGGATCAGCTAGGACCAGAAAAAAACCAACCAGGGCGAGCAACGCTGCTGGCAAGTTTAAAAGATGCAATGCGCGCAGCCGATCAACACAACAAAGCTGAGCTGTTAGGGCAAAGTGATTTGTTTGGTTTACTGGCCACAGAGCCTGATGAAGTAGAGCAAGCGTTTATTAAAGCCACACCACTTACAGATAATCAGTGGCTTGATGGCGAAAAAGATACCTTAGGCCTTTATTTAACTGGCCATCCTATAAACCAGTATCGACGAGAGCTTGGCCATTATACTAGTGGCCGACTCATTGATTTGCAGCCCACTAACCGTGATGTAGTCTCAACTGGGGCGGGCTTGGTGATTGCCGCGAGAACCTTAATTAATAAAAAAGGAAATCGCTGGGGCTTGATAACTTTAGATGACAAAAGCGCCCGAATTGATGTACGCTTGTTTCCAGAACAGTTTGAAATGTACCAAGATATGTTGCAAATCAATAATATTTTGGTGATATCCGGACAGGTCAGCTTTGATAACTTCTCTGGTGGTATTACAATGACCGCCAGAGAAATAAACACCATTGCTCAGGCGCGTGAAAAGCGTATAAAAGCGATTAAGATGACGCTGAATATGGTGCAGATCGAGGCTGGTTTCTTCGATAAATTACAAAAAGTACTCGAACCATACAAAATGGGAACGTGTCCGATCAAGGTATATTATCAACGCCCCGATGCGTTGGTGCAATTAACCCTAGGGATCGAATGGTGTGTTACGCCAAGTGACGACTTAATTCATAAGTTATCGCTGATGGCAGCGCAAAATGTAGAACTAGAATTTAACTAATTAGGTAGTTTAGAGCATGAGCCTCAATTATCTTGATTTTGAGCTTCCAATCGCAGAATTAGAAGCAAAAATTGAAGAATTACAAAATGTAAGCCGCGCTGGCGAATTAGACCTTGGATTAGAAGAGGAAGTCAGCAAACTTAAAGAAAAGAGCGCACAAATGAAGGAGAAAATTTTCTCTGAACTTGGTGCTTGGCAAGTATCACAGCTAGCACGTCATCCGCTGCGTCCTTATACTCGAGATTATATCGAGCGTATTTTTACGGAATTTGACGAGTTTGCGGGTGATCGTACGTTTGCTAACGACCCTGCAATTTTAGGCGGCGTTGCTCGTTTAGATGGTGAACCTGTTATGGTGATCGGTCAGCAAAAGGGCCGTGGTACTGCTGAAAAAATTAAACGTAATTTTGGCATGCCAAAACCAGAAGGTTACCGTAAAGCATTGCGCTTAATGGAAATGGCTGAGCGTTTTAAAATGCCAATCATGACATTTATCGACACCCCAGGTGCATACCCAGGTGTTGGCGCAGAAGAGCGTGGTCAGTCTGAAGCAATTGCACGTAACCTAAAAGTAATGGCCGCACTAAAAGTACCTACAATTTGTACTGTTATTGGTGAAGGTGGTTCAGGTGGTGCATTAGCGATTGGTGTAGGCGACAGAGTAAACATGCTGCAATACAGCACTTACTCAGTTATTTCACCAGAAGGCTGTGCCTCTATTTTATGGAAAAGTGCTGATAAAGCGCCACTTGCAGCAGAAGCAATGGGTGTAACAGCCGAGCGTGTTAAAGAGCTAGATTTAATCAACAACCTAGTTGATGAGCCGCTAGGTGGTGCACACCGTAATTATGATGCCATGGCACGCAATTTAAAAGTTCGCCTTAAGCGCGATTTAGCAGACTTACAAGCGTTATCGCTTGAAGAAATGCTTGACCAACGTTACAAGCGTTTAATGTCGTTTGGTTATTGCTAAACATAGCTAAATGTAGCTAAATATAGAAAAAAGCCGCCTATGCGGCTTTTTTTGTTTTAAAATAACGTAACGTAGAGCCTTTCTTATTGGGGTTATTAGCAATTCACTCATTGGTTATAATAATGAACACATCACATATTTATCTGCAGGTACAAAAAGCCCTCAATCATTATATAGAAAACGGGCAATTCACGTTTACAGTAGCCTTATCTGGTGGCGTAGATTCAGTGGTGTTGTTGCAGATAATGCATGGATTAAAAGAGCAGTGGCCACAATTAAATTTAAGTGCAATTTATGTAAATCATGGCTTAAGTGATAACGCCCATTACTGGCAGCAATTTTGCCAAGCACGTTGTGAGCAACTTTCAATTTATTTTAAAGCGGCACACGTCATAATTAAGCAGCAATCGCGCACCAGTATTGAAGCGCAGGCTCGCGAAGCTCGTTATCAAGCGCTTGACGAATACAGCCCAAGTGATAGTGTCATTTTGTTAGGTCAGCATTTAAACGACCAAGTAGAGACATTTTTACTTCGTTTAAAGCGCGGCTCAGGCTTAAAAGGGCTCGGCGCTATGCAGCAAACTCGTGTGCTTGAAAGTGGCCGTGAGTGCTATAGGCCATTATTGGCGGTAAAACGCAGCGAGATAGAAGCGTTTGCCCAGCAATTTAATATTAGCCATATTACCGATGAATCCAACGCTAATGAGCACTTTGACCGTAATTTTTTGCGCCAACAAATAGTGCCTAAGTTGGCAGAGCGTTTTACTGGTTTTGAGCAGTGTACAGCACGAAGTATTGAATTATTACAGCAGCAGCAAGCACTACTGGATGAGTATACCCAGCAAGATCTCGCTCAGTGCGTTAATCAACATCAGGCGCTTAATATACAAAATATGGCTCATTACAGCGCTATTCGCATTGCTAATGTATTACGCGCGTGGCTGGCATTATTTAGCCACACTATGCCCTCACAAAAGCAATTAACACAAATAATGAGCCAAGCCATTCATGCACAAGCTGATGCACAAATAAAAATTGAGCTAAGTGATGGGCAAATACGTCGCCATCAAGGTTTACTTTATTTTGTGCAACCAAAGCCATTAGCCGTTAATATTGAGCAGGTAATAAGTAATGAGCTGGTTTTGAGTGACGGAAAAAAATTATCATGTCAGCAAGGAGTGGGTATACGAGCCCCTAAAACGGATGAACAAGTTAGTGTGCGCTTTAACTGCAATAGTGCGCGTATTAAACCACTCAAAAAACCAGGTAGTAATACGCTTAAACATTGGTTTAAAGATGCAAAAGTAGCGCCTTGGCTACGTGCTGATATTCCATTAATTTTTTACAACGATGAGCTAGTGCAAGTGGTTGGTTATTTTGTTAGTGATAACCATAAAGATGAACATGGTGTAATTTGGGAGTATAAATTATGAGTCAACAAGCTCATGTTGGGCTGTCGCTTATCAATAAGGCACCCATTGGCATATTAATTACGCTATTGATTGCGGTTTTAGCGAATGTATTTTTAACCCTTAGTATTACTACCCTCGGCTACGCTGTATTGGGTGGCATGGTATGTGCCGCCATTTTACTTGCCTACTGGTTGGGTAAAGGGGGCGTGTTTTTCATTTTAGGAGTGAGTACGCCTTTACTGTTGGTGCTTTTTACACCGCTTGCAACAATTGCCGCACTACTTAATTTACTCAGTGGCTTCTTTTTTGGCTTTTGCGTCATGCTACTAATTTACAAATACTTTATATTAAAAAAGTAGCGTAAAAAAGCCCAGCGGGGGAGGCTGGGCTTTTCAAATATTATGTTCTTTTATTGTTTAGTAAGCTTTTGCGCAGTTTCGCCCAGATGCCTTTGCTTTATACAAGCCCTTATCCGCACGAGAAAATATCTCATTTTGGCAATCATCACTGTTAGTTAGGGTAAAACCAATACTGGTTGTTACATTGTACTTAGACATAATCGGTGAGTTTCTTACTAAACGCATAATACGTTCAGCAATCACTTTATTAGTGGTAAAAGCGGGGTCCTCAATTAGTATTGAAAACTCATCGCCGCCAAAACGAAATACCGAATCTGTGCCTCTAATACTACTAGATAAAACTGTGGCAAATTCTATTAAAACGTCATCGCCAATTTTATGACCATAGTTATCATTTACTTGTTTAAAATTATCTAAATCAAGCAGCATTAAACTAAATGGATGGCCGTTACGTCTATGATTTTCAAGCTTTTGTTGTAACATGTCATTAAATTGACTACGGTTGTTTAACCCCGTTAAAGAGTCTTTAGTTGCTAGCTTTAATACACGGCTGTACATTATGGCATTTCGCAGTGGATATATTAATACGCTGTGAAAGTGCTGCAGCTTTTTTTCAATAGCCGCACTAAGCGGATATTTGGTGTAATAAGTGAGTGTGCCTAAATGCTCATTTTCCACTTTTAGATCAAATGAGTAGGCTGGGTTTTCAACATCACTATTAGGTGTTTTTACATCAATATGAGCTGATTGAAAGTGCACCCCAGAAAAATTAAGCAGTTGTTTTGCAAAGCTTGCAAATGTACCTAAAATATCTTCCAGCACTAGGCTAGTTTGCAGTTTGGCCGCCAGCTCATGTAGTGCTGTTGGTGTATTGCTATTGTATTGCTCCGCTGAGAACGGCAAAAATTCACCGCGTCCAGAGATACGTTGTGTCAAAATATGAACGTTTTCCACTATTTATTCCCCCTATAGTATTACTTTTTATAAATAAGCAGATTGCGTGCCATATTTTTATTCTGGCTGAAAGTTATGCGGTTGCTATAGTTAAGTCACACTCCATAGATTGTTTTAAGGTTTGCGTTGCAAAGTATTAATGCTCAGATTTTTGGACTTTTAGTCGCTGCGGTTTTATTTGTATGGATATTTAAGCGCATAGGGCTTCCCCCTGTATTGGCATACTTGGCTGTGGGTTTATTCGCGGGTGGTCATGGTGTCGGCTGGATGACACAAAGCCATGAAATAGACTTTATTGCAGAGCTAGGTATTGTATTTTTGCTATTTAGCTTAGGTTTGGAGTTTTCAGTATCGCGCCTAATGGCAATGCGTAACATTGTATTTGGTTTAGGGTCGTTGCAAGTATTTGTTAGTAGTATTTTGCTGATTGTGATTCTGTACTTATTAAATTTTAATTTATTAACCAGTTTTACCATGGGCATTATTATTATGCTTTCCTCTACTGCGGTAGTTGCTAAATTATTAAAAGAGAGCGGCGATTTAAATAAACGCCGAGGGCAATTAGCAATCGGCGTTTTACTATTTCAAGACATTGCCGTTGTACCATTACTGATTATTTTACCATTATTTGCCAGCAGTGATTCTAATGATATTGGCTGGGCATTATTGTTTGCACTTTCTAAAGGGGCGTTTGTATGCCTTTTGTTATGGGCTATTGGAAAATGGGTTTTACCTAAAGTTTTTAATGAAGTGGCATTAGCAAAAAGTGATGAACTATTCGTGTTAACGACTCTATTAGTTGCTTTGTTTGCGGGTTTACTTACTTATTCATTTGGCTTATCAATGGCATTAGGGGCATTTTTAGCGGGTATGATGCTTGGTGAAAGCCATTACCGCCATCAGCTAGAAGCGGATATTCGCCCGTTTCGTGATATTTTAATGGGTTTATTTTTTGTCACCGTAGGTATGCAATTAGACATAAGTTTTGTTGTTAATCATGCAGGGATTATTGTTGTTGCCTTACTAGGAATTCTAATTTTAAAAATCGCCGTAGTAACCGTGTCGTCTTTATTTATGGGAGAGCGAAAACAGGACGCATTAGCCTGCGCTATTATGTTATGGCAAATGGGAGAGTTTGGTTTTGTGTTAATAGCACTCGCAGCACAGCATGACTTACTGAGTGTGGAGCAAGTATCATTTTTAATTGCCATGGGCGTAATTTCTATGGCACTCACCCCGTATTTAATCGATAAAACCCCCTTTATTTTAAAGCGACTGGGTATGTTAGAACGCGCTAAGTTTGCCTATGAAGACGAGCCGCAAAGCAGTACGCTTTATAATAATCATGTAGTTATATGTGGATTTTCTCGGGTAGGGCAAACTATTGCTCGCTTTTTATCGCCAGAGGCTATTGATTATGTGGCCATTGAAAGCGATCCCATATTAGTGCAAGAAGGAAAAGCGGCGGGTGAACCGTTATTGTTTGGTCACGTTGAGCAAAAAGATATTTTAAAGTGTGCAGGGGTAGAGCGAGCACGTTTAGTGATTATTACCTTTACGGAATTTCAACAAACTCAAATAGTGATTGATGCCATAAAGCAGGTTGCTCCTAGGGTAAAAATACTCATAAGAACCCGTGATGACAGTCAACTAGAGCGTTTAAAAGATTTAGGCGTCACTGAGGTTGTTCCTGAGGCATTAGAGGCAAGCTTAATGCTGGTCTCACATGTGTTGTCTATGTCGGGTGTACCAATGAGCCGAATAGTCCGTCGCGTTAGTAGTGAGAGGCGTAACCGCTATAAGCTATTGCAAAGCTTTTTTGCAGGCGAAAACATCGAAAGCGATACCAATTTGCCCGAACGCTTAGAGTACTTACATGTCATTGCCTTGCCGGATAAAGCATTTGCGGTAAACAAGGCTATTAGTGAGCTTAATTTAGCTAAAAGAAAGGTGCTAATTAAGGCGCTTCGACGTGAAGGCGAGGAGATAGAGATGCCACAGGAGCATACCATATTATACGCAAATGATATTTTAGTATTGCAAGGTAAACCTAGGCGAGTAGAGCATGTTGAGCATTACTTACTTGATGGCATTGAGTAAGAGTGGCTTCTTAGTCTAGCTCTAAAAACTTTCTCATCTCGGGCAGTTGCTTCATACCATCTTCGTATCCAATTTGAATTAAGTGCTGGGTGTAGCGTTTTTCAAATAATAAATAACTGGTTAAACTCGACTGAGAGCGTTTTTTTACACCTATCATACGCAGTAACACTTTAATTGCCCAAGGCATATCGTCATAGTATTGCGCTGCAATTGCATTAAAGTTTTGCGAGGGGTTAATGATAAAGCTGTCTATTTGTTTTAACTCTTGATGCTTTTGCTTATTTGGTAATAACCCCAGTGTACGGTTTACTCTATCTAAGCGTTCTAAATCAGACTGCATGGTGTCGGTAAATACACTGTCGAGTAAGTGACCTGCTACCGCAGAAAGCCCTGGAAAATGCGCAGAGTAACCTGGAGGATGAGGTTCCTTGGGTTGCTCAACACCAATAATAAATATTTTGTTTGCCCCTAAGTGAATAGACGGGCTTAAAGGTGAAAGTTGATGTATTGAACCATCACCAAAATAGTGGTTATAAATATTTACACTAGGGAACACCATAGGAATAGCACTAGAGGCCATTAAATGCTCAACATTGATACGCGTAGCGCGACCCTCGCGCTTTGCTCGTTGCCAAGAATGCTGTGTATTTGACTGAAAAAAAGCAACAGAATCACCAGTAGTATAACTAGATGCTGTAATCGACAGCGCCTCTAAATAGTCACGATGTAAGTTACGTTCAATTCGATGTAAATCAAGAATATCGTTTAATAGTTTTCTAAGTGGCCGATTATTTAACAAACTCGCTGGTGGATGGTTTATATGCTCAGACTGAAAACTAGTTAAAATATTACGAGTAATATGGCCAAATACACTCAGAAAGTCACTTTTGTATACCATAGAGGTGGAAAAGTTTTTCCATACTGTTTCTAGCTTTCTAACGGCTAAATGCATACATGAAGCGTAACACGCTAACGCCGCAGAATTAATTGCGCCAGCAGAGGTTCCATTTATCACTCTAAAGGGCAGTGGGGCAGTTCTGGGCATACTTTGCGCTAATGCTTTTAACACGCCCACTTGGTAAGCCGCTCGGGCACCACCACCGGTAAGTAATAAAGCCACTTTTGGTTTACTAGGATCGACTTGCTTAATTTTCATGTTACGTATTTAAACTGTTCACTGTCTTTACTTTATTTATTCACTGTAAGTCTTTAAGCTAGAAGAATCAAAGGATACATTAGCTACATTAATAAATATTAGTGTAAGTTATGAATTAAACCTGTTTAGAGTACTCTAAACAGTATCGCATTTTTATATTTATGGAGTTCGTATGTCAGATAAACCATCAGGATCAGACGTTCAAAAACGTCCGCCGAATAACAACCTTATCTTTGCTGGGGTTATTTTATTAATCATCATTATTGCCGCTGCGTTTGCTTTATTAAAACCAAGTGAAGCTCCAAAAACAGTTATGCAGGTTGAAGAACCAGTAAAAGAACAACCTATTATGGAGCTAAAACCTGAGAACGACCCTGTGGTAGGTGCGCCCTCTGTTAAGCCTGAAAAACCTGCCGAATTAGCCGTTCCAGCTCAGCGCCCAGAAGTTGAGCCTGAAGCTGAAGTTGTGCCTTTACCAGCGTTAAACGACAGCGACCCTGTAGTCATCGCAAAATTAGATGAATATTTGGGGGATGTAGCGATGAGCTTAGTGTTAAATGATGATGTTATTCGTCGTGGCGTGGTATTTATTGATAATTTAGCAAAAGGCAAAGTGGCTACCAAGCATACCCCAGTTGCAAAATTAGAAGAGGGTTTTAGCGTAAACGAAGGGGATATTTTAACAATTGACCCTAATAGCTATGAACGCTATACCCCGTATGTAAAAATACTCACAAGTATGAGTGCAGCTCAAACTGTGCGTTTATACGAAGAGTATAAACCGCTGATCAACAGCGCATACACTGAGATTGGTTATGGTGATGATGAGTTTACTCAAACACTTGAAGATGCCATTGACCTGTTACTTGATACTCCTGAGCCAAAAGGTAGCTTACCATTATTGCGTGATTCAGTGACCTATCAGTATGCGTTTTCAGAATGGGAGCAATTACCCGCTGCGCAAAAGCAACTTTTACGCATGGGCCCAGAGAACATGAAAAAAGTAAAAGCGGCACTACGTAACATAAAAGCTGAGTTAGAGAGCAATTAATAATCGCTTTAACACCCAAATAGACTGCGATTGTATATGAAGTATGCAATCGCACTTTCTTTTTTGATTACCCCTTGAATAACAGAGCAAAAGTAGAGATAATCTCAATCGCGCCAACCAAGGCCCTCAATGGTAGTCTTATTGGTCCTCTCGCAACACTAGCAGGCGAACCTGGTCAGGCCCGGAAGGGAGCAGCCACAGTTTGTGACGTGTGTGCCGAGATGTGGCTGGTAAGACTGCCACCCAAATTCCTCATTTGGGTGTTGTTTGAAGTATAAGTTGACATATTTGTACTAAAAGATGGCATAAATTGGAAGTATAAGGTGGCATAGTCTAGTATTTAACCAAATGGTTAGGTGGCTGACTCACATGTACAGAAGAAAACTCAAACACTCTCGTGTTAAAAACCTCCATAAATTTGCTAGTCAAAAAAATAAATCTACCTGTTTAGTTGAATCCTCTTTAGAGTTTGATGCGTGTTTCCATTTTGAATTTTCACCATCAATAGCCGCATTTGAAGCACAACCACTCGGTTACGAATATGAGTTTGATAACCGTATTTGCCGTTACACACCTGACTTTTTACTTACCCACACAGACGGCACGCAAAAATTTATCGAAGTAAAACCGCAAAGCAAAATTGCCGATGAAGACTTTCGTGCACGTTTTATTGAAAAGCAAGCCATAGCTAAGCAAGATAGGCGCGATTTAATACTGGTTACTGATAAGCAAATCCGTGTATACCCAACACTCAATAACTTAAAGCTCTTACATCGCTACTCTGGTTTTCAGTCTTTAACAGAGTTGCAAGCATCGGTGCTAGAACTTGTTAAGCAATACGGTTCTATTAAAGTGGGCCAGTTAGTTAGCTTTTTAAAAGTATCTGCCGGTGAGCTACTTGCTACAGTGTTACGATTATTATCATTAGGGCAGTTATTTGCCGACTTAACTACAAAGGAAATATCAATAGAAACAGCAATTTGGTCTAACAATGTTTAATGATGGTTTGTTTGATGACGAATTTAACCAGCCATTACCAAAAGTAGAGACTAAACTACCTCAAAATTACGCCAAAGATTTACAAGCCCTTCCTGAAAAAATTAAAACAACAACATTCGCTAAGCTTAAATATATTCAATGGCTTGAGGCTAATATTCAAGGCGGTTGGACACAAAAAAATCTTGAGCCTTTATTAAAAATAATGCCCGAAGTTGAGGGAGAAAAAAAGCCCAGTTGGAGAACCGCCGCACGATGGTATAGCGTTTATACAAATGCAGATAAAAATATCATGGCGCTAATACCAAGCCATCAAAAAAAAGGTAACAGGGAGCGCGAGACAGCAACTGATAAGTTTTTTGAAAAAGCACTTGAGCGTTATTTAGTAAAAGAAAAACCTTCGGTGGCTTCGGCTTACAAGTATTACGCAGACTTAGTTATTATTGAAAACGACAGTGTTGTTGGCAGTGTTTTAAAGCCTTTAACATACAAAGCGTTTAAAAACAGAATAGATAACTTACCGCAATACGAAGTAATGATTGCTCGTTATGGTAAGCGCCTTGCTGATATTGCTTTTAATAAAGTAGAAGGGCATACACGGCCAACCCGTGTACTCGAAAAAGTTGAAATTGACCATACACCGCTTGATCTTATTTTATTAGATGATGAGCTGCATATCCCACTTGGACGGCCAACACTCACCATGTTAGTAGATGTGTATAGCCATTGTGTTGTTGGCTATTACTTTAGCTTCAGTGAGCCTAGCTACGATGCAGTAAGGCGAGCAATGTTAAATGCGATGAAACCTAAAAGTGAAGTAGCAAAACTATACCCTGATACGATTAATGAGTGGAAGTGTGCTGGCAAAATTGAAACTCTCGTTGTTGATAATGGCGCTGAATTTTGGAGTAACAGCCTTGAACTTGCTTGTGAAGAGATAGGCATTAATACTCAATATAACCCTGTCGCAAAGCCTTGGTTAAAACCATTTGTAGAACGTATGTTCGGCACAATTAACACTGAATTATTAGACCCTGTTCCTGGTAAAACCTTTTCTAACATTTTACAAAAGCATGAATACAATCCCAAAAAAGATGCAATCATGCGCTTTACGACCTTTATGCAGTTATTTCATAAATGGGTAGTAGACGTTTACCACCAAGATGCCGACAGCCGCTTTAAGTACATACCTAGCCAATTATGGGATCAAGGCTTTAATACGTTACCACCAACAGTGCTGAGTAATGATGATCTTCAACAATTGAATGTTGTGCTCAGTATTTCAAATCATCGGGTGCTTCGTAAAGGTGGGATACGGCTAGAAAACTTAAGCTACGACAGTACTGAACTGGCGAACTATAGAAAGCAGTTTAGCCACAAAGTATCTCAAGAAGTTTTAATTAAATTAAACCCCGATGATATTTCTTATATATACGTTTACCTCGATAAGCTAGAACATTACATAAAAGTGCCATGCATAGATCCAAACGGTTACACCCAAAGTTTAAGTTTGAACCAGCATAAAATAAATATACGTATTCACCGCGATTTTATTTCGGGCTCTATCGATAATGTAGGCTTAGCAAAAGCGCGTATGTTTATTCATAACAAAATTCAAAACGAGTTTGAAGAGTTAAAAAATGCGCCAAAACATTCAAAGGTAAAAGGGGGTAAAGCGTTAGCTAAGCATCAGAATGTAAATAGTGACTCACAAAAATCAATAGCTCAGAGCGAGCCAGTAGAACCCAAAAAGGTTACACCTAAAGAGCAACCAACTGATAGCTGGGATGACTTTATCTCAGACCTAGATGGATTTTAATTATGCTGACCGATAAACAGAAAGAAAAGCTTAATGAATTTCGCGATGTATTTATTGAATACCCAATAATAAGCACGGTATTTAACGACTTCGACAGATTAAGACTTGGTAAAGGGTTAGCTGGTGAAAAGCCTTGCATGCTGTTAAATGGCGATACAGGCACAGGTAAAACAGCACTAATAAAACAGTATAAAGAACGTCACTTACCGCAATTTATTAATGGAGTGATGAATCACCCTGTATTAGTAAGCCGCATACCCAGCAACCCGACACTAGAATCTACTTTAGCCGAGCTTCTTAAAGACTTAGGTCAAGTAGGCAGTACAGAGCGTAAACTTCGAGTAAATGGTACTCGATTAACGACATCATTAATAAAATGCCTCAAAACGTGTGGCACAGAGCTTATAATTATTGATGAGTTTCAAGAGTTAATTGAGCATAACCAAGGTAAAAAACGCCGCGAGATTGCTAACAGATTAAAGTATATTAATGACGAAGCGGGCGTATCGATAGTATTAGTTGGTATGCCGTGGGCAGAAAAAATAGCAGACGAACCTCAATGGTCATCGCGTTTATTAGTAAGACGGCAGCTGCCTTATTTTAAGTTGTCAGAAAACCCAAAGCATTTTGTGCAGTTAATAATTGGCCTAGCCAACCGTATGCCATTTACCGAAAAGCCAAACCTAAGTGAACAATCTACAGTGTTTGCTTTGTTTTCACTATCAAAAGGCTGTTTTAGAACACTAAAATACTTTTTAGATGATGCCGTACTTTACGCATTAATGGACAACGCGAAAACCCTCACAACCAAGCATTTAGTCAAAGCATTTGAAGTACTGTTTCCTGATGTAGCAAACCTTTTTACTTTACCCGTTGCAGAAATTACAGCAAGCGAAGTTGAGCGCTATTCACTATACAAACCTGAAAGCGCCCAAGATGAAGATCCGTTTATAGCGACCAAGTTTACTGACCGAATGCCGATTAGTCAGTTGTTGAGGAAGTAATATAAAATCAGTTAATCATCAGTTAATCATCAGTTTTAAATTGGCTCCCGAATATGTGGTTCAAAGAGTCAACTTTGTATTTTTTGAGTCGATATTTTATTGAAGGTTTTTCCAAATCAACTCCTACTAGATGTTTAATTTTTTTATGTGGGAATTTCTTAATATCAGTGGGCTTTTCTATTAAACCAACCTCTTTTAAAAACTCTTTCTGTTCGTGCATATCTATAAAATCACTTTTATAAGTTTGACCATAAAAAAGTGGAATATTGAATAGGCACATATTCATATGTAGAGCGTTATTATCAGTATCAACGCTTACTTCTACATTTTCAAGCTCAAACTCTTTACTGAAAATTTCTTTAAAAAAGAATAAACTTTCATCAGCTTTTACAGCATCATGGTATGGATTTGCAAAGCCAATCATTGATTTAGCTTTCTTATAATCTTCATTACAGCGTTCACCTGATGGTACTAAGTTACTCAAGGTTGTTGCTAAAAAAGGGAATTTAGATTTGGGGTAAAAATGGTCTAAGCTTGGCCTTGTTTTAGCTCCTTCAACAACAATTGTTGGTATTTCTTCCTGATTACAATAAGGACAAACGTCAATCCCAAGAAAATTTGTTATGTCGTATCCAAATTCTTTAGACATTAACTCATAGTCAAAAATACTTGAAAAACTATGAACCCAAAATGGAAAATCCATTTGTTCTGAAAGCTTAAATGTACCTTTTTTAATTTTATAAATGTCGAGTAACTTTTTTTTCTTTTGAGCAGTGGTTGCCCTATGATCCTCAGTGAAAAGGAATTTTATTAAATGAGTGGCCTGATATTCTCTTAAATTTAAAAGCAAGTTATTCTTAGTTTCATCAAAGAGTTTGTTTATTGCATCAGTATTTTCTGGTTTTCTTAAATCAAGTTCATTAACATCAGAATTTGTGTAATTAAGTTCAAAGTTTACAAAGAAATACTCAGGGCAATAAAACTCAGCTAGGCTGGGTACTTGTTTATAAATTTTATCAATAACTTGACATAACTCTGAAGAGCCGCAGAAAGTTAATTCAATTAAACTCTCTTCTGAAAAAAGTGCTTCAATTTTATTTTTGTTCTCTAAATCAACAGTATTGAAA
>NZ_JASDDF010000018.1:0-24855 GCF_030407535.1 Pseudoalteromonas sp. APC 3224
GATGTAAGCCAGTAGAATAACGCAGGAGCAGTTATCGAGCCCACTAGGTTACAAACCTCGCGCCGCGATTAAACCGCCCCTAGTTTGAACAAATTGTAATCCGCAAAGGTCAACAGACCCTAGCAGTTAATCACTTTTAGAACGTAAAGCTGATGCAATTTGCATTAAGCTTTTTTTGGCTAAAAATAAATAACTGCATAAAGCTAATTGGTATCAAAAGCGTGCAGTATATAAAGCCGCACGCACAATCACCTTTATGGGATCACATTATATATAAGCGTTGAAGCACTCAAATTATCAGAGTCTTTTACATAACGGTATTGTTTTTTCCAAAACCAACTACCGGTAGTTTCATCGACAGTTTCATATCCTAATTTATCGCCAGCCACGCTAATATTATTCATTGCCACCGTTACATTACCTTGGTGCTGCGCTTGTTGAATTTCGTTATGGCTGTAACTGTTAGTCATCATTAATGGATAATGGTATGGCATGAAGCTACTAACAGCATCACCTTGCGATTTTAAACGCCCATTGGTATCAATATTGGCGCTACAACTGCCAAATGAGCTTACCGAGCTTGCACCGCATGATGAGTGAGTAGCGACTACCGAATCATCGTTACCACGCAAAAAACCAGCCGTTAAACCTAAGTAAGCATTACCATCGGCCACAAAACGTAAACGCGGTGTGCGCGCATCAGGTAATGGCGCAATTCTACGTGCATTGTTAACTTTTAAATCATGCAATACACCAACCGCCTCATTAACTTCACTGCCTAGCCACCAAGTTAATGCAGCATCTACAGCAAAATTCCACGATGCGCCGGTTAACGCACTCACCGCTAAGTCGGCTAATTCACTACCGCCACCAGCACCTGCTAAATCAAAGGTAGCAATAATATTAAGCGGTTTTAAACCCGCGTTTTCTAGCCAGTTTTCTTGGTTATCTATAATATATCGGGCAACTAAGTCACCGGTAGAGTGGGTTACAAACACGCAGCCTGGCTCGCATAAATTTGAGCGAGAGATCTGTTGTAGCTTGGGCCATACCCAATCTGTAGTAATTTTTCCTTCTATTCGTTCATACGCAGGCCAGTCAATGCGCTCGTCGGCACGGTTTACCCAATAAGACTGCCAATAACTTTGGCCATCGTTTACTACATCACTACCTGCTTTATTGGTAAGTTGGGATACTTGCAAACCATGAATTAAAACTACTTTATACTCTTTACTCATCGCAGAAAAACTCATTAAGAGCCCTATTGCTGCTGCAAATAAAGTCGCGCGTTTAAAAGTGTGTGTGTTGTTCATATTAATCCTTAACTGATTGAATATTTTTATTATGCTTAGCTTGTTACACGCTGTTGTCAGTGCATGGTAAAAGCAATGCATTGACCAGTATTGGGAACAAATCTAAAAAATGCAACATTTTGTTATCATTTTCACCGTTAAAGCTAAATATTTGCGTTAAAATACGACAAAAGCGCCAAACTATTGTGTTAAACAAAATAGCTTTATCCCCTTCTTAAGCAGTATCAATAAACTTTCTTTTAACTGTGGTTAACTATTAAACAACACTACTTTTTATTAATGTAATAGCGTAAGTTAATTACACACGATGAAAACCAAGGAATTAAAATGATAAAAAAAATAATTTTTGGCAGTGTTTTATTTACTGCAATTTCAGCGCCTAGTTTTGCTAGTAGTATTAACACCCAACTTGAACAAGCAACACAAAGTGTAAGTGAAAAAGTCATTACATGGCGTCGCCATTTGCATCAATATCCAGAGCTGAGTAATCGCGAATTTGAAACCGCGAAGTACATTACTAACCATTTAAAATCACTGGGGCTTGAAGTACAAACTGGTGTTGCGCATACCGGAGTTGTGGCTAAATTAAGCGGTGGTAAAAAAGGCCCTTTAATCGCCCTTCGTGCCGATATGGATGCTTTACCCGTTACCGAACAAGTTGATTTACCCTTTGCCTCTAAACAAACCTCAACCTATCGTGGTAATGAAGTAGGCGTTATGCATGCCTGCGGGCACGACACTCATGTTGCTATTCTAATGGCCGTAGCAGAGTCACTGGTAAAAATTAAAGATCAGTTAGCGGGTGACGTACTGTTTGTATTTCAACCGGCTGAAGAAGGTGCCCCCGAAGGAGAAGAAGGAGGCGCAGAGCTAATGCTAAAAGAAGGTTTATTTAAACAAAAACCTGAAGCGGTGTTTGGCTTGCATGTCACCAGCTCACTTAATACTGGTCAAATTGGCTTTAGAGAAGGGCCTCTAATGGCCAGTGAAGACTCTTTCACAATTAACGTAACGGGTCGTCAAACTCATGGCTCGCGCCCTTGGAATGGCGTAGATCCCATTGTTGCTTCATCACAAATTATAATGGCAACTCAAACAATTGCCTCTCGCCAGGTAGATGTAACTAAAGCGCCTTCTGTTATTTCATTTGGCGCGATTAACGGCGGCATACGCTCAAATATTATTCCTGATAATGTAGAGCTTATTGGTACAATTAGAACCTTTGATCAAACGATGCGTGCCGATATTAAAAAACGTTTAGCTAAAACCGCTGAACTGGTTGCCGAATCCGCGGGGGCTAAAGCTGATGTGCATATAGATCACGGCTACCCTGTCACAGTAAACAATGTAGCACTCACCCAAAAAATGACCCCTTCACTTGCCCGTATTGCTGGTGCTGACAACATTATTACCACAGATTTAATTACCGGTGCAGAAGACTTTAGCTATTATGCACTAGAAACCCCTGGGCTGTTTTACTTTTTAGGCGTTACTCCAAAAGATCAAAACGCTAAAACGGCACCAAGTAATCATTCACCTCAGTTTTATGTTGACGAAAGCGCATTACAACTTGGCGTAGAATCATTATCTCAACTGGTCGTTGACTACTTACAATAACAACCCATCATAAAAGCACAGGGCTAATAACCTGTGCTTGTTTTATTCAGCTAATATAAATCCCCTATCACTTACCCTTAATATCTAATATAAATTCTCAACTTGGTAAGGACACCTCAATGACGGCAGAGTATTTTAATTTTTTAAGCCTTATTGGCGTGGCATTCTTTGCAATTTCAGGTGCATTATTAGGCCACGACAAAGATATTGGTGGATTTGGTGTTGTCGTTGTTGGCTCAGTCACCGCGTTAGGCGGTGGCACGCTCAGAGATATTCTTCTTAATCAACCTGTATTTTGGATAGCCAACCCCGATTATTTATATGCCACCTATGGCGCTATTTTTGTCACCGTTATGTTTATTCGCCACTTGCCCGACCTGTCTAACTATTACATGTTACTGGTTGATGCCATCGGTATGGCTATTTTTAATGTGGTCGGCATTGAAAAAGCATTAATTGAAGGTACAACCATGGTGGTTGCGCTTACAATGGGAATGACGACGGGTATATTTGGCGGCTTAATACGTGATGTGATCTGTAGAGAAGTACCGCTGGTGATGCGCGAAGAGCTATACTCCACCGCGTGCTTTGCAGGAGGCTTAACCTATGCCACACTATTTTTATTAGAAGCTCCTTATTTATGGTGCATTATAGGTTCATTATTGGTAACCGTCTTTCTAAGATTGGGCGCACTGCATTTTGGCTGGCAACCCAACCTATTTAGAAAACGAACCCCAAAAATAAGAGATTAGTATAAGTATGGCTTTACACTAATCGCTCATACAAGCCTGACGCCCGTGATACACTTTTACCCATGGCCAATTGCAGCACTTTTTTATCTGCCACCAGCTCAAAGGTCTGTTTTGCGCGGGTAATTCCCGTGTACACTAATTGCCTATTAATACCGATACTCGCCTGCTTGAGCGGTGGTAACACCATCGCGGTATAACTAAACTCTGAGCCTTGCGATTTATGAATGGTCATTACATACACTTTATCGTGCACCGGAAGCCGTGCGGGTGAAAATGCCCGTTCATTCCCTTGCTCATCAATAAACAGTGCCTTGAGTTGGCCGCTATCATCGGGCATTAAAATCCCTATATCACCGTTAAATAATTTTAGCTGGTAGTCGTTTTGACTAACCATTATCGGCATCCCTATATAATGCCGCTGATTAGGATTAACGCTAATTAAACCTTGCTGCTGTAATACCCGTTCAATACGCTGGTTTAAACTATTAACACCATAATCGCCTTCACGTACCGCAGCAAGTAACTGATAACTGGCAAAAGCTGCATGCACTTTCGCAACACTGGCACCTTGCGCTATCAGGGTTAGGTAATTAGCATAATGACTTGCGGCACTATTTACTAACTTTTCAATCGGTGTGGAAACAAAATCATAGTCTAAAATAATATCGCTAAAATGCCCTTCGCTGCTTTGTTGTTCAACGTAATTTAATATTCCTCGGTTGTTGGTATTTACAGCCAGCGCCAATTGACCTATGCCACTTTTTGCATCAAACCGATAGCTATGTTGTAAAAAGGCAATGCAGTCAGCAAGTTTAAACTCACTTTGACTTTGCGCATTTAGTTTAACAGCGCCATTAAAGCACAGCGTGTTCAATTGCTCACAGCGTACTTTTGAATAACGCGGTGTTTGTCCAAGCACTAACCCTTGGCATAAATCACTCATTACACTGCCAGTATCAACCGAAGCAAGTTGGTCTTTATCGCCAAGTAAAATCAATCGAGCATGATCTGGCAAGGCCTCAATTAGTTTAGCCATAAGTGATAAGTCGACCATGCTGGCCTCATCAATAATCAATACATCAACATGCAACGGATTGCTTTTATCGTGTCGGAATTTATTGGTAAATGGCTTAACTCCCAACAGACGATGAATGGTTTGCGCACTTTGCGGGATCAACGCGTTAATATCAGCCGGTATTTCACTAAGCTTATTTTTAGCCCCTAAAATTGACTCTGTTAGCCGTGCCGCTGCTTTACCTGTGGGTGCTACTAATTTTATGCTCAATGGCGCCGCTTTATATAACGATTGTAAAATCGCTAACAGCTTTGTTACCGTGGTGGTTTTACCGGTGCCAGGCCCGCCCGTGATCACACTAAACCCTTTTGTGGCGGCAATCGCACACGCTACTTTTTGCCAATCAATGTCAATACTCGGATCATCAGGAAAGTAGCGGGTTAATAACTGAGCAAGTACTGCATCATCAAGGTTAAGTTGTCGTTCGCTCATTGTCAGTAATCGTTGGGCAAGGGTTTGTTCATAGCCTGCTAAACGAGAAAAATATAATCGTTGATTAAACAATTGCAGCGGCTTTTGCTCCCCAACACTGTGATGTGAGAGTAAATAACGTATTGCTGCCTCAGTCGTAAAGTCATTACTAAATGGGCTGAGAGTGTCAGGCTGCGTGCCTTCTAGTTTAGTAAAGTCGCTTTGACGTAAATTAAACGGATTAGTCCAATCAACCTCTGTTAGGGTTAAACAGCTATGCTGGCTTTGTTGCGATAAACACAGCATTAAAATTATATAAAAGAGGTCGTCATACCCTTGCTGTGCGTTTGTGCCACTGAGTAATTCAGCCAGTTTTACATCAACCACACGCACTCTATGTTCGTCCGTTAAATACGTTAGCAACGGCACGACTTTAATACTTTCGCTGCCCTGCATCGTTGGCTGTGCTGTTGTGAGCACAGGTTCGTCTATAGGGGCATCATCTAAGTCATCAAACAAACCCGGTTGTTGATTTAAATCACTCATAGCATGGCTCCTTGGCTAAACAAGCCATCTAAAATAACGACTTGATCTGGACTTAGCTGTTTAAAGTACACTCCCTCACCTGCTGGCATACCGCGTAAAAAAGTATAATAAACACCGCCTAAATGCGCCTCTATTGAATAATCGGGAATTCGCTGTTTAAGCAAGCGATGCAGCGCTACGGTATAAATTAAATACTGTAAATGATATTGGTGACTGGTCATTGCTTGCTCTAGCTGCTCAGACACATAATCGGCAGCGGTACTGCCCAAATAATTCGATTTATAATCTAAAATATAATACTTGCCTTGGTAGCAAAAAATTAAATCAATAAAGCCTTTTAGTAACCCTTTAACATGGGCAAACTCAAGTTTACTTTGGTTAAAACCAAAATGTTTAATTAACACTTCATTAAGCTTAGGGGCACTGAGGCTGCTAAGCGGTAAATTAAACTCCATTTCTACTAAACAGTCACTTGGCGCTAATTGGCTCAAACTTAAATTATTCTTGCTGTTTAACGGGCAATTAAGTGCATCGAGTACCCATTGCTCGGTAATTTGCTGCCATTGCTCATCGATATGGTACTTTTCAAAAGCACGCTCAATCACAGCCGTTAAGTTTTGCTCGGCATTCGTGGGATGATTTACCGGACTGGTAAAATCAAGCTGCTCAAATATTTCGTGCAAACAACTCCCTGGTTTTGCACCCTTAGGAAAGCTATACGGTGAAGGAAGTTCATCTTGCTGCACGGCAAACTCATCTCTTTGATGATCTTCATCGCTGCGCCCTGGAGCAAGTTGATCAGCATGCTTTTTAAAGCTCAAGGCACTAAAGCTAGTTGCTCGCCAGTCACGTTCAATCTGCGCCGTTACTGTATTAATAAGTAAATCGTGCTGTTTAGTGTCACTATTTTTTAACCGAAGTATGCCCTGCTCATGTAATTCGCCTGAGGTAAATTGCTGGTATTGCATAGCATGATTAGCCTCACAAAATTCACTTAAATGGGTGCGCCATACTTGGCTACTGCTTATCTCTAATCCTGAGAATAACACATGCCCCAGCGCACTACTTTGAATTGCTAAACGGCTACTTTGCCCTTGAGAAATGTTATACACGCCCAGCGAACAAAAATGCACTGCTCGGGTCAGTGCCACATAAAGCAAACGTAAGTCTTCTGCTAAACGTTCTTGTTCGGCTTTTTGCAAGGCGTCTTCGTCTTTACTTAAATCGTAAATCAACTTGCCATTTTGATGATAAAGCGCGTCTTTAGTTTCACGATAACCACTGGCAAATGGCATAAATACCAATGGGTATTCAAGCCCTTTAGAAGCGTGCATAGTCACAATTTTAACTAAGTTCGCATCACTTTCTAAGCGAACTTGCACTGTTTCGCCATCTTGCTGGCTCACCTTTTGCGCAAACCAACGTAATAAACGAAGTGTCCCTTCAAGCTCTATTTGTTTTTGCTGCAGTATTTCGCCAAGATGTCTAAAGTCGGTAAGCCACCGCTCTACGTTATAGCCCAAGCCTTGCCACTTGGCACTGAGCTGATTGTGACTCAGTAAGCGTTCGAGCATTGCCATTGCCCCTTGCTTATGCCAAATATGGCTAAGTTGAGCAAAAAAGTTTAGGTGTTCTTGCCAGCTATTTTCATCATCGGCTAGAGCAAAAATATCGTTATAGCTTAAACAAAATAACGGGCCAGCTAATACACCGCGTAGTAACGCCTCATCGTACTGACCATGCAAAGCCGTTAAAAAATTGAGCAAGTGATGACTTAACTCTTGGCTAAATACACTGTCGCGCGACAAATACACACTGGCAATATTAGCTTTACTCAGCGCTTGCTTCATTATTTGTGCTTCAACGCGGTCGCGCACCAAAATACAAATATCAGCAGCGCTTACCGGCGTACTGCCAATACAGGCTATTCCTTGGTTTGCCTGCTCAAGTAAAGTAACAATTTTATTGGTAAAATGGGTGGCTAAATGAGCTTGCCCTAAGCCTTTACTGGTCGGCTTATTTTTTTCATCGCCGGCTTCATCTACAAACACATTAAACTCAAACGCGGTGGCAGGTTTACCGTCAATTAAAAACGACTCATCTGCTTTTTTTCCTTTCGCTTTCACTTTATTAAATGGAATGGCGTCGTTATAAATAAAGCTGTTTTCGTATTTGCTAAATAAGCTATTTACGCTATTTACAATATCACTGCTTGAGCGAAAGTTAGTGCCCAATGTAAATTGTTGTGGCTCATCTACCGCTTCTTTTGCGCCAATGTAGGTAAATATATCTGCGCCCCTAAACCCATAAATTGCTTGTTTGGGATCGCCTATCATAGCTAAAGTGGTATTGCTTTGAGCATAAATTTTACTAAAAATCCCGTACTGAATCGGGTCAGTATCCTGAAACTCATCTATCATTGCCACCGGAAATAACTGCGCTATTTTTTGTGCGAACACATCACCTTGTTCACTCTTTAAGGCACTGTGTAAATTAGTCAGTAAATCGTCAGGGGTGATCACGCTTTGTTCTTGTTTGCGTTTAACTATGGCCGCTTTTACCCAGCTCGCCGCATATTGCACTATCGCAATTTTTAACCCTTGGTTAATGGTGTTGTTAAGTGCGGCTAAGGCATCGAATTGGCTAATAAGTGGATGAGTCAGTAATGTGCCATTTTTTTTATAATTAGCGGCATTACTTAAGTTCTCGCTACTCCACACCTCAAACGAATACTTACTGGTACCAAATTCAAAAAAGTCATCACTGCCTAAGCAAAATGCTTCAAGTGCAGCAAGACTGCCCTTTCGCCCAGGTGTTTTTGAGCCACTTAAATCGGATGCTTTAACAGCACCAATAAACTCTTGCTCTAGGCACGCTTTTTTAAAGGCTGGAACACGCGCCAAGTATTCATCTCGCGCTTGCCATACCGCATCTAAACTAACTTTCGGGGTTATTTCTGCGTTCGCCTTATTTAAAATACTACTTACATGACTAAATAGTGATTCGGGCGCAGCAAATACCGCTAAAATCGCATCTGTTCTTTCTTTACTGAGAGGGTATACAAACGCACGCCAAAAGTCTTTTATGGTTTCAAGCAGAATATCGCGCTCATCTAAAATGAACTCTAAGTTAAATGCCACACCGGATTCAAACGCATGCTGTTTTAGCATTCGCTGACAAAAACCATGAATGGTAAAAATAGCTGCTTCGTCCATTGATTTAGCTGCGGCATCGAGTAAGTCAAATGCACGGTGCTTGTCATCAACGCCTGCTATTACACCCTCAATTAGCTCATCATTGGGTACTTGCCCAAGTAACGCATCACGCGCGGCAATAATTCGGCTACGAACACGGTCTTTAATTTCTTGCGTGGCGGCATCCGTAAAGGTGACTACCAAAATTTGCTCAACACTCAATGGCGTATTCAGCTCACCAGGTATTTGCATGCCCAATAAATAACGCAAATACAAACCCGTGATCGTGTAGGTTTTACCTGTGCCAGCACTGGCTTCAATTAAGCTTTGCCCTAATAATGGCATAGTGAGCGGATTAAGCGCTTGCATAGTCACTCTCCTTGGCGTGCTCGAATAATGGGGCGAGAAGCTTATCGCTCCAATGTATAAATTCGTCTTGGCAGTCATTAAGTGATTGCACCGTTAAACGAATATATGGGTTTTCTCCTTCGCCTCGGCCAATATACTGTGGACTAAATTTACTGTTGGCTTTTGCCATATCACCACCGCTTTTTACGTATTCATAACCACTTACCGGAAAAAACGCCACGGGCTTGTTGCGTAATGCTTTATAAAGCTCAAACCAATCTGCGAGCAGTAAATCGGCATCGGCTTTACTCATTGGGGCAAAGCTAATTTGTTTATCTAAACCCAGTAATAAAGTTTCAACCTCTTGTTGCATGCTTTGTGCAGCAAGATGATAAATAAAGCCTTTAATTAAATCTTTAGCTTTAATACTAGCACTGCGATAAAACACTTGTTTTTGCATATACACATGGTTTAGCCAGCCTTCAATGGTGGTATTTTCAAGCAAAAGTAACACCTCTATCGGTTCGCTTTTACCCGCTTTTATTTGTTGTTTTACTTGCCCTGCAAGCGCATCAACGCGATGTTGCATGCTCTCATAAATTAAGCTGCCAACATGAGCTTGCGGCAGCTCACCGCGCTGCAGTATTTGTTCGGTACTCAGTGGGGTATCGTTAATATTAGCTTCAAGTATTTCATCGAGGTAAAAATAACGGCGCAGCGCATCTAAGCTAAACGGTTCTTCATCTTTGGCTATGTCGTTAAATTGCGGCAAACGTAACCCTAAGCTTTGCTGATAAAAGCTCTCTTGGGCGTGGCACACACTGCGAATAAACATATCAAGATCAAGCAGCTCTGGAGGCGTTACATCAAGTGTAGTGATTGCTTTTGGCTCAAAGGCTTCGCTAGGCAGCCAAATTGGGTTATAGCTGTGGTTGTTAAGCCCTGCCTGTTCAGCGCTAGCTGGCAAATAATAATGACTATTAAAAGGTTGTAAATGTTGTTGGCTAATAAGGCAATCTGGCAAGGGTTTATCACCGGGTTCGCTAAGTTTGAAGCTTCGACCTATGTATTCTAACAATTCACTGACAAGTGTTGATGGCATGCGTGGCTGGTTATCAAAACATGATCGACCAATGTAGCTCATATATAAATTATCTCGGGCACTAAGAAGCGCTTCTAAAAAAAGGTAGCGGTCATCGAGTTTTCGTGAACGGTCACCTTTTTGCTTTTTAGAATAAGGTACTAGGTCAAACCCGATAGGCTGCACGGTACGTGGGTAATCGGCATCATTCAAGCCTAGCATACACACCACCTTAAACGGCACAGCGCGCATTGGCATTAACGTACAAAAATTCACCTGCCCCACTAAAAAACGTTGGCCGACACCTTTTTCTTGTATGCCTTGTTTAATTAAATAGCTAACAATGCGCTGCGACACGGCCTCACTGTAATCACCGTTGTCGTGGTGCTTACCTATATCTTCGAGTACTTTTTGCAGCACTAATAAATCCCAACTGTCGTCGCTTTCGCTTTCATAAATAGTATTGAGCAGCTCATTTAAAATTTGGGCTTTATTGGTGAGTGTGTCATCGGGGGTGAGCTTAGCTTTGAAGTCTTGCAGCACATCAATAAAATGTACCAGCTTATTAAGTGTATCAAGTGCCATGCCCTCAACCTCATCAGCACTGTAAATGCCATTAAATGGGCATTGTTCATCGCGCATGGCAATACCCAGTAGTAACCGGTTTAAGCCATGTTGCCAAGTGTTAAGCTCAATTGCGGGTAAATCAAAGCTACTTTTATGTTCAGCGTTTACACCCCATTTAACGCCAACACGCTCCAACCAATACTGAATTTGCTCATATTCATGTGCTTCTAAGCCAAATTTTTCAGCAATTTGGGTAACCTGTAATAAATCGAGAATATCCGACACGCCAAAGCGCGAAAACGGTAAGTTAGCCAAACTGGCAAACGAACTCAGTACTGGCTTCTCTTGCTCTATGGCTAAATCAGCTAGCGCATAAGGTATAAATCGGCTGCCCTGTGCACCACCAAAAACTGCTTCAATATAAGGGCTGTAGGTACCAACGTCGGGCATCATCACGATAATGTCTTTCGGGGTAAGCGCTGAGTTTTGATTAAACAAATTAAGTAAGTAATCGTGCAAACGCTCTACTTCTCGAAGCGGTGTATGGCAATCGCTAAGTGTAATACTTGCATCGTTTGCAGTTATTGGCAGCTTGCCCTCATCGTTTATAAACCATTCTTTGTTATCGGTGAGCGACTCACCTTTAAAGGCAAGTTGGTAAATTTCACTTTGCACTTGGCCAAGTAAGCTGTCGTCAAATACATCTATAAAGCCATCAATCCAGCGGGCATCAAGCTGCACTAGTTGCTCAAAATAATCGCGGCCGAGTTTACCCCACGACGATAACAGCGGATTACCAATAAAATAGTATTCCTCATCGGGATTGGTGTGCTTTTTTTGCTGTGCTTCCATCAGCGGCATTTTTGCGTATTTAGCGGTGATTTTAGCGGCTGTTTTTTCATCAATGATATCGCCCCAGTAATGCTCGCTAGGGTTAAAAAAGAATAAAAACACTTCAGTTTTTTTACTTAAGGCTTCAAACACCTCAAGCTGCGAGCTAGCAATGGCAGATATGCCAAATAAGCTAATGCGTTTTGGTAATAAGGCGCTATCCATGCTCTCAAGTGCACTGAGTAACTGCCCTTGCATATTGGCACGGTGAAATTGGCTTTGCCCCAGCTGTTTGCTTAATTTGACGATACGACGCCATAAATCGGGTTGCCAAGGCGCAATCGTTATATCAACATCGTCAAGCTCATCGGTGCCACTATCCCAACTGGCTATCCAATGGGGGCGGTACATCAAATATTGGTCGTACACATCGGCTATTTTTTCACATAGAGCAAAGGTTTTTTGGCCGTCAATATCGCCCTCTAAATAGGTTTTTAGGGGTAAATACAGTGGCTCGTCAATACAAGTAGGTAAAATTGCAAACAGTTTCCAAGCAAGGTTAGGTTTGTTAAAGGCCGACTCTTTAGGCACGTTTGGCAGTAATTGCTGATACAACTGCCAAATAAAACTCGACGGCAGCGGAAAGTCTACCTGAGCAGCTACGCCTAAATTTTCACTTAAACCGATTTTAAGCCATTGCGACATACCCGGCGATTGCACTAACACCACTTCTTTATCAAATGGGCTTTGCAACGGGTTTACTTTTAATAGCTGATGAAACTGCGCTTGCAGAGCTTCCATACGGTTTGATTGAATAATATTGAGCATACGATACCAGCCTTACTTGAGATAAGGCCAGTGTAAGATATTTTCAATTTAAGCGGTAGCGCTAAGGGGAAATTGGCATTAATAAATCAGCAAGTTAGCCCGCCGATAGTGAACTTTTAAACGCACAGCTTTAACCGCAGTGCGTTTATTATTTAAATGGTGATGCTATTAATAAGGACTAATACTTGAAAGACTAAAGTCACTTTGCATAATAACTTGGCCATCAATGCCTTTAAGCTTTAATGAAATAGCAGGGTCGACTTGTTGCCAGTCTATGCTTAAATCACCATAGTTAACATTATGTGTGTAATTACCCACACGATGCTGGTTAGGGCTAACGTCTTTCCACTTTTCTGTCAGGCCTGAGCTGGTCATTTCAATAAGCGGGTAATCAAGGTTTTTTTGATACCTTGAAATCTCGCCCCAGTGAGTATCGCCACTAATAATAATCACACCATTTACTTGATGTTTTTTAATTAGCGCAAATAAACGGTTTCGATCCTCTGGAAAATTTACCCACGATTCCCAGCCGGTAAAATCTGGCAGTAACTGCAAGCTTGACGCTATTAGCTTTATTGCCGCTGGCTTTTTAAGCTCGGCTTCAAGCCATTGCCACTGTGCTTCCCCTAGCATTGATGCGCCTTTAACTTCAGTTGGACTGTACGGGCCTTGGTTATTTGCTTTACGCTTGGTGTAATACTCAATCTCGCTAACAGAATTAAGTGTGTCACGATTAAAGCGTAAATCTGGCATGATCACCTGCACGGTTTGCTCGCCTTCGCCATACATATACGAGGTATAAATGCCGTCAGCACGGGTACGGCGTTTTGAGTTTGCCGGTTCTTGCCAAAAATCGAGCATGATTTGCCGCGATGCTTCTTTATGCGGATACTCTTTCCCCGCGTCATTTTGACCATAATCGTGATCATCCCACATAGCTATTATTGGTGTTTGTGCGCGTAGTGCTTTAAAGCCTGGCTTTGCTCCAAGGCGTTGGTATTTATTTTTAAGCACAGCCATGTCGTTAGTATCGCCGTAGATGTTATCCCCTAAAAATATAAATAAATCACTCTGCTCTTTGTTAATGGCGTTAAATATAGGAATGTCTTTATCTTGATGTCCGCAAGAGCCAAATAATATTTTAGACGGCGCAGCCATTGCTCCAATGCTAATCACAATAGTCAGTGACAGTGCAAAATGCTTAAGGGTTTTTAGTAACTGTTTCATTTTAAAATCTCGTTAATAGCTGGTGCCATATTAGGGTTAATTATGTGTGGATTTTGCCCAAGTGCTTTTAAAACGGTGGCGGCAACTTGCGCTTGTTTAAGCTCGTTTTTAGTTTTAATTAAGCCGTTATTTTTAATTGCAGGGCCAATAGCTGCCAGCCAAATATGCTCAGAGCCAACTATGCCGTTAGGAAACACATTTGCGCCTAGGTTAAGCTCTAGCAATGCTCGACGAGAGCTGTGATGCTGCCAATCACTGGCATGACTTCCACGGCCATGATCAGTAGTAACAATTAACGTGGTATTATTTTTATAACCTGCAGTACTTTGAATGGTTTGCCACAAATCTTTTATAAATGCATCGCTTTGCTTAGCCGATTTTAAATAGGCGTCGTAATGCCCATCGTGAGCAAAGTCGTCAGTTTCTCCTAAACTAATAACCAGTAATTTAGGCTTTTTAGCCAGCATATACGCTTTAGCAAATCGATAGGTAAAACTATCAAGCCGCACATTGTGCCAAGGGCTAGGTATCTCTGTTTGTAGCGCATTAAGTAGCGCTGCGTCGGCAAATAAATCATCAGCAACGGGCATAAACCCCGCATTCACCTGCACCTTACTGCGCTGGGTATTTACAATGAAAGGAAACACATCCCAACTACCAAATAACGCGGTGCTGTTTTTAAATTCAGGCTGGGCATTTAAACGCTCTAAAATAGTTTTATTTGGGTTGAAAACCTTGTCGTTACTGTTGATACTTTCATCCACTTCGCCAGTGAGAATTTCGTTATACCCAGGGTATGAAAAATACCACGGATTACTCACCGACATAGTTGAGCCTTTAGCTCTATCGCCAATAATAACGCCTTGCTTTGCGATAGTTTGAGTTAAAAATGGCATTAGCAATTGTTGACGCTGTTGCGGGTTTTCATGCCAGAACTGGCTCTTTAAATGTGCTGGTTGCTTAACAAATTCTTTATTATTAATCAGCTTGCTATCGGCACCATTAAATACTTCTTGCCAGCGAACCCCATCTAAAGTTACCAACACCACATTTTGTGGTGCTGCCAAAACCGCCTGACTGTTAAGTAAAACCAAACCGATTATTAGTATTGTTACTATTGTTTGCATACACACCTCGTTTAATAAAAAGCCCATCAATGATGGGCTTAATTACGTTTTAAAACGTGGCCGTTAACGTCACGGCTGCTGTGCGTGGGGCGCCAATAAAGTAAGTGCTTCCATTACCTGTACCGCCCGCTAGGTAGCTTTCATCAGTAATGTTGTAAACCACAAAAGCAATATCAATTGCTTTGAAGGGGCCAGCATTAACTTCAGCTGCGTAGCCTGCATTTAAATCAACCACGGTATAGCTATCTACATCGCCACGCTCGCCAGTGTATTTAGCCGATAAACCAAAGCGGAAATCACCGCTGTAATAATCGGTTGAAAGCACAAATAAATCATCTACTGAATCAATTACTTTGCTTCCTGCTTCAAAGCCTGGCGCATCGCCTTTATATTCAGAGTTATTATTGGTGTATGAGCTATATACATTCCACTGTGGGCTCAACATATAACTTGCTGATAGCTCTAAACCTTTCGATTCAATACCGCCCACATTTAGGTACGAGCCGTTAGTACCTATGGTGTAATCAATACCACCCGTGTCGCTACCTGGCGCTATAAAGGTAATACGGTTATCAAATTCAATTGAGTAAGCCGTTGCCGTTAATTTAAGTGCGTTATTGTCATAACGCACCCCTAAATCAATATTTTCTGCGGTTTCTGGCTCAATAGCTGACAAGTCAGAGCTATCGCGCTCAAGCACACCATCTTTAATGGCGGCAAAGTTTTCGCTGTAGCTGGTAAATAACTCAGTGTTACTGTTTAACTGATATAAAATACCGCCACTAAATAGAAGGTCTGAATCACTGTTTACTTTAGCTGTGGTGGCGTTTTGATAATGGTCATACTTTTCTATGTCTACTAAGTACTTTTTCACCCCTAGATTAAGGGTTAAGTCGCCAAATGCCATTGAGTCTTGGGCGTACCATTTGAGCGTATCGGTCTCAAAGGTGTTTTTATATTGCGTCCAATAAGGGGTGTTATCAAAATGATGATAAATACGCGCATCTATAACTTTATGCCAATCTCGTGACTCATCACGGTCGCTTTGCTCATACCAAAAACCGGCTTCAATATCGTGCATGCCAATGCTTGCTTGATAATTAGCAGTTACCCCTAAACGATCTTTATTATAATGTGTATGACGATAAGACATAACAGGCGTGGCATCAGCGTCGTAACATGCAGGATTAAGCTCGGGGCCTGACTCCCACGGCCAATTTAAGCTAGCCGTGCAACCTGCGTTGGGAGCAAGTGGGTTGCCATTACTATCTGTAAAGCCATAAGAGCCTGCGTTTGTACCACCTTCCGTGGTTGGGTTACCATTTTCATCTACAGGAGACGTTAAATAAGGAGGGATCCAATCGCCTCGGCCTGAGTTTTTATGGTAATACGGGCTAATGGTTAACAATGAGATGGGTGAAATCGCGTATTCAAACTTTAAATACCCTAGAGTGTTTTCACGCAGCGTGCCCCAACCTTCTGCAAACATTTGGTCAAAGTGAGGAACGCCTGTCCAGTTCCATGTTAGTTGATCCCAATCTGGAGTTTGTTCAAATTGTGCCAAGCTCACGCTGTTGTAATTCGTCTCGCTTACATCATCGTAAGATAAACGCCCTGTTATAGTTAAATCATCAAGGGTGGTGACAAATTTCGCTTCAGCGTGTTGGTTATCTTTCCCGCCATTGCTGCCCGAGCCAATCCAACGGCTAGTATCGGTTTGCGAATAACTCACATACGCTTGAGTATTATCAAAAATGGTGCCAGTTTCGTGTTTAACGTAATAGCGACTTGCGTCATGGCTGCCTGAGGTATATGCAAAAGTGGTGCTTTTTTCAAAGCTAGGCGCTTTACTTACAAAGTTAAAAGTACCACCTAGCGCCTCTAACGAGGCTGATTTAATATCTGAAGTGCCCTGACCTACTTCCACGGTGACAAGATTTTCGCTATCTAGGTAACGATTCGCTTTAGCACCACCGCCATAATTAGAACCGCCATTAGGAATACCGTCTACCGTCATACCTAATTGCTGCTGGTTTGAGTCAATACTAAAACCACGCATGGTAATAGTGGTTGACCAATCGTCGCCGCCAAATGCGTCGCCTTCGTTTATGCTAATGCCAGGTAAGTTATCTATTACTGATAACACACTCGATACCGAGCTTTGTTGCTCAAGCATGGCAGGTTCAATAACGTTGTTTGCATAACTGGTTGGTTTTGCAGTAACGGTTACTTCTTCTATCACGTTATCGTTAGCATAAGCTGAAGTTGATACCGCCATGGCCACAGCCATGCTCAAAATCGATTTATTTTTTAAAGCGTACATTGTTGTCCCGTTTGATTCTAATTATAAAAGGTAATTATGAAAGCGGGCACAGTCTATTTTTTAAATATGACAACGAGGGGGAACTTTATTGACAGCAAGATTAAACAATTATGAGTAAATTATGGCAAATAAATGTATAAAAAAAGACACTCACAGTTGTCCATGAGTGTCCTATCGTTTTTACTAAATTAGCTGCTATTTCAATTCAGCTAGCATTTCATCACTGTAAGCTGTGACTTCTTCGCCGTTTTTAATTTTGCTAATGTAATCTGGGTTAGCTATAAGCGGGCGACCAATAGCAATTAAATCAAATTTATTGTCGTTAATCGCTTCTTTCGCAGTTTCAAAACTATAACTACCTACACCCACTAAGGTACTTGCATAACCAGCTCGTAAAAATTCAGAGGTTGATTTACCTTCTAGTGAATCAAAACGCATGCTGTCGTCAAAAATACCGCCGTGTAAATAAGCTAACTTGCGGTTTTCAAGCTCTGGTAATAAGTAGTCAAATACTGCTTTATCGCGATTGTCTTCGCTCATATTAAAATAAGCACCTGGCGTTAAGCGCATAGCGGTACGCTCATTGCCTACAACATCAATAACTGCATCGGTTACTTCCAGTGCAAAGCGCGACATGTTTTCTGGTGTTTGCCCGTACTCGTCATCACGTTCATTTGCCGCATAATGTAAAAATTGATCAATTAAATAACCATTAGCACCGTGAATTTCTACGCCGTCAAAACCCGCTTCCATCGCATTTTCTGCGGCTTTAGCGTAGTCAGCCACTAAGCCTTTAATGTCGTCTGTAGTTACAGGCTTTGGCGTAACATAAGTGAGCTCGCGCATACGCGGCACTGAACCTTCAACCCCAATTGCCGATGGCGCCAAAACATCACCACCAAAAAAGTGAGGGTGTGCTACACGGCCAACATGCCATAGTTGTGCAAACATTTTTCCGCCATTAGCATGTACTGCGTCAGTGACTTTTTTCCAACCTTGAATTTGTTCGCTAGTGAAAAGCCCAGGTGTATTTGGATAACCTTGAGCATCAGCACGGATAATAATGGCTTCACTAATAATTAAGCCTACATCAGCACGGCGAGCGTAGTAATCAACCATGGCTTGTGTTGGCACTAAATTGTCATCTGCCATACAACGGGTCAATGGTGCCATAAGTACGCGGTTTTGCAGTTCTATGCTGTTATTTAATTTAAAAGGTGAAAGTAAGTCAATCGACATAATATTTATCCTTTGTTGAATGTACATTCAAGATAAGGTCACTTGAATGAATATTCAAGTATAATTTTGAAACTTTGTTTAAGATTGCGTAAACTGCCACCTAGGCCTAAGAAAAATAAATTTATTCATTACTACTCTCTCCACTAAAAGAGTCATTATGAGAACTGCAGAATTTGATAAAGAGTTTGTACTGCGCCAAGCTATGGCCATGTTTATGCTTCATGGCTATGCAAAAACCAGTATGCAAAAACTGACTCAAGCCACCCATTTACATCCGGGTTCTTTGTATGGGGCATTTGGTAATAAAAAAGGCATTTTTTTAGCCGCTACGGAGCAATACCAAACCGATCGCAATACACAATTTACAGCGCTGTTTGAGCACAGTAATTGTATTTTAGATACGCTGAAACAATACCTTAATATCATTGTGCAAGAATGTATTGACGGCGAAGCAACTAAAGTGTGCTTGCTTACAAAAAGCATTAGCGAGGTAGAGGGTAACGATCCACAAATTTGCCACGTATTACGTACTAATTTAACGGCGTACGAGCATGCCTTTGCGCAGCAATTACAAAAAGCGATAGATAACAAAGAAATTACCAATGGACGAAGTGCCATAGAGCTTGCACGATTTTGTGTTATGGGTATTTATGGATTGCGCACTTATGCATTAACAAATCAAGACCCTGACGCACTAAACCAACTAGCCGACGAGCTGCTTGCAGCCATTAGCTAAACTTAATTTTAAAGCGCAGTATGTCGCTGCCTTTTGTATTCCCCCCCACAGTGAGAGAGAGCCAAAAATGACCACTGACAATTTATCAAAGCAAGACGACGTAATTTTAGGCCTTGGCGCAAAAAAACGACTCGCATACATGTACGAAACTGTGCAACAGTTTAAGCAAGTGTGGATTTTAAACGATGACGACGGCTGCGTAATGCTCACTAACGAAGACGACGATTGCGTACCCGTATGGCCAACCCGTGAGTTTGCACAAGCATGGGCAACCGGTGAATGGGAAGGATGTACACCAAAAGCAATTCCAACAGCAGATTGGTTTAGCCGCTGGACGCCAGGCCTTGAAGAAGACGACTTACTAGTTGCCGTGTTCCCTACCGAAGAAGACGACGGCACGATTTTATTTCCTGATGAATTTCAAGCGCAGTTGAATAAATCAATTAGAAAATATTAGGGCCTGTTAATCTTTTCGGATTAAAATTTTTTCAAGCTAGGGGCGATTTAATCGCGGCGCGATGTTTGTAACCTAGTGGGCTCGATAACTGCTCCTGCGTTATTCTACTGGCTTACATCCTAGTAAGAACAAGTCATAACCGAGCAAAACTTCCGCGTCCTGCACACGCCCCTTACCTACATCCATGTAGGCAACAAAGAATAAATAGCCCCTAAGCAGAACCCTTCGGGCAGCGCCTGTTTGGCATGGATACTGCGTTATCGCCTATTTATGGGGAATAAACCACATAGGCGCTGCCTTGCCTAAATACCAAACAGACTGCTGCAAATCCAACCTTGAAAGGTCAACAGACCCTAACCTCTAAAATAGTGACCATTTTAAATAAGTTTGTTATAAGCATGAAATGAAAAGTTTTTTACCAAAAAGTTATAAAGCATCTATTATTGTGTTGTAACTTACTCTTATAAAAATCGATTTGGGTGGACATTAATTCCAGCCCTGTTAAAAATCGAATTATGTAATCTATAATCAGGTAAATTTAATAAAAAATATAACGTTTATTTTCCGTGTTTAAATTGGGGTCTACATGCTGTTCAATTCAAAATATAAAAACAAAATTAACGAGTTAAATAACGAGTTAATGCAATTAAAAAAAGCCAATGAAAAACTTGAGGAGCAATTATTAGCAGTAAACAGCGAGAAATCACA
Organism: Pseudoalteromonas sp. APC 3224; assembly: GCF_030407535.1. Classification (GTDB taxonomy): domain Bacteria; phylum Pseudomonadota; class Gammaproteobacteria; order Enterobacterales; family Alteromonadaceae; genus Pseudoalteromonas. The sequence continues at coordinate 20,381 of NZ_JASDDF010000018.1, forward strand.
ACTAAACCACAATGAAATAGCAAACGATACGGCATTTGTAAAACAGCGTGAATTAAATACCTTATCATTGCAGTCATCTGATTTAATTAGTGATATCAGAGAAAGCTTAGCCTCAACTTCACATAAACTAATCAATGATATTACGTCATTTAAGTCATCCCAAGAATTACTTGATACAATTTTAGATATGTTAGCAACGACTTCATCGTCAACACATAATATCTCAAGAGATACAAAGTCCGCCTCTAAATCCGTTAAAGAATTGCAGTCAGTAACAATCGGCATTAATGATTTTGTAAACATAATTAAAGGGATTTCTGATCAAACAAATTTACTCGCACTTAATGCAGCCATTGAGGCAGCAAGAGCGGGAGAGCAAGGGCGAGGGTTTGCAGTCGTCGCAGATGAAGTGAGAACGCTTGCTCAACGCTCTTCTGAGGCATCTAACGAGATATCTAATTTAATAGATAAGGTTAATGAGCAAATGCAAAGCGTTGTAACTAACATTACTAACGTTAGCGAAGAAAGTGATGGCATTGCAAATAGCTCATTAGAAATTGATACTACTGCTAAAAAGGTGGTTGAACTATCACAAAATATGTATAGCGTTATTGTTAATTCAAGTGCGGATGCATTTATTCAAACAGTAAAAATGGACCATATTGTATGGAAATACGATATTTATAAAGTCATTTTAGGTCAATCAAACAAGACGGCAGAAGACTTTTCTGATCATACCATGTGCCGTTTAGGTCAATGGTACTATCAAGGTGAAGGTGCATTAAAATATTCAAGCATTAACGACTTCAAAGCATTAGAGAAACCACATGCAGATGTCCACAAAAATGGCTTTGCTGCTCTAGAAGCATTCCAATTAGGCGATCTCAATACTGCTGTTGAAAAAGTATCTCTTATGGAGCAAGCAAGCTTTAAAGTAGTCGATATACTTAGCGCGTTATCAGATAAAATTATGGAGCATAACTTTAAATAAAATAGTCATAAGTATCTCCTTTTGCATAGCGATTTATAATCATTCATCGCTATGAATATCAAATTCATGTAAATCAATCAGAAACTAATCACACGTCTACACGAGCGTAAACCTTAAAGAGTATTTTTGTCATAAATATTGCTCAATAGCCAAACTAGATAAATTATTAACCCTTTAATTAATCATTAACTATATTTTTATAATAACAGCTCACCGTTTAGTGATTAAAGTTAGTAACTATAAAGCAAGAATACGCTAAAGCGGTCATAGCAATAATTATTCTGTTAAAAATGCAGTACAATTTTTACCGGTAACTAACTTAGGTATTACATGCGGTACACTTTCAATTTTATATGTTGTTTACTATTTCAAACCATTAGTTTTAATGCTTTTGCTGTAGCATTAAATCAAAATGACAGCTTACAACTAAAGTCAGCTATGTGGCATCAAGTAGATTTAGCTAAACCAACCCAAGGTGAGCAACTCATTAATGCTTATAACAATGTAAGTACTCCCGTCACTTCGCTGTATAGTGCCCATGGCAGTGCAATAGCAAAAATCAGTTTAACCACAGAGCGCGCAGGTCGCTGGTATATAATCCCCCAAATTAATTATTTAGATAGTGGCGTTGCTTTTTATCAAGATACTAGTGGGATCAGAAAAGTCGCTGATTTTTCGCAAGATAGTGCCAGCCCATCAGCCATTGTAATGCACAGCCGAGCTTTTGAATTACAACTAGAAGCTAATTCACACGGTGTTTTATGGCTTTATGTTAATGCTAAACACTTTGCTAAACCTGTCAGCATTAATGTTATTCCTCAATCTAGGTTTATTAAACTTCAGTTTTATATCAATTCATTAAGCTTAGTGTCTATTACTATAATGCTGACCTTGGCTTGCATGGCCTTGATCATGTTTTTTAAAACACGACATCGCGTGGCATTATTTTGTGCAGGTTATATAGGATTACACGGCATTGGTTGGGCATTCGCCTCGGGGGTAGTTGCGTTACTTTTTAATTACCACGCAATTAACACCCATTACTTTGGCATGTATATTTTTGCCTTTGCTATTGCTTGTGCCAGTTCATTTGCCTATTACTTATTTAACTTTGACCAACATACCCGCACTGGTATTAGCCGATTTTTAAAATACTTCTCCATAACCGCACTTGCCTGTGGTTTTTTAAACCCCTTTTTACCCTTTCATTGGGTGTTTTATTTAGCTCATTTCCTTGCTGCCATTTGGGTGTATTTAAGCTTAAAACTGGGCTTTACAATGCTGGGGATGAAAGACTTTAGAGCGAAATATTTTTTAACTGGCAACCTTGTTTATAGCTTGTCCTTAGTTATTTTTATTTTATCGCACCTAAATTTAATAGAAATAAGTTCACCTGAATTATGGGTACTTATTGCTCTGGCCATTGATTGTATCTGTATTTTACTTTCTTTATCTGAATGGCTAAAAATAAAGCAAAATAATTTTATAAAAGCGCTAGAGCTATCACGCATAGACCCACTCACCAAAGTAGGAAACCGGCTGCAATTACAAGAAAAGCTCGATAACTTAGATAATTTTTATCTCATTGTGTTTATAGATTGCGACAATATTAAAAGCGTTAACGATCACCTAGGTCATGCTCACGGTGACAAGCTACTCATTGAGGTTACGCGGTTAATACAAAATGCGTTAGCCGACAAAGGCGAGGTATGCAGAACCGGCGGTGATGAGTTTATTTGTGTGTGTAACGTTCAGTCAGCACAACAGCTCGCCCAACTCACCCTGAGCATCAACGAGTCGTTAAACTATATTCATCAACAAGTTCAAAAACATTGGCCGTTATCAGGCGTGAGCTATGGCTTAGCAAGTAGTGAGGAATGTAATGACTACAAAGCCTGCTTAACCTTAGCCGACCAACGAATGTATACATTAAAACATCAGCGTAAAAACAAACGCCAAGTACAAAGCCAACACGCTTAACTTTATTACAGACACAAAAAAGGACGCCTTGAGGCGTCCTAATATAGAATAATGGTGGAGAGAGAGGGATTCGAACCCTCGTTAGGGATTAACCTAAACACACTTTCCAGGCGTGCGCCTTCAGCCACTCAGCCATCTCTCCACAATGTTGCTTTGCAACAGCGCGCTATAGTATGAAATACACTTGCTTGGTGCAAGGCCTTTTTAACATCATGCTTTTAACTGCTCAATAATCAAACTAACTACTCATAAGCAAATAAAAAGGCGATACCTGAGTATCGCCTTTATCTAATGCATTATATTGCTATTTATTATTTTGCCATATTGGCTGTAAAGTCTAGCATGCGATTTAATGATTTAAGTGCGCCTTCACGCAAATCCATATCAACAAACACTTCTTTACCGCTGGCATCAATCAGTGCTTCCTCAATCGCTTGTAAGCCGTTCATTGCCATCCAAGGGCAGTGAGCGCAAGTTTTACATGTAGCGCCGCTACCAGCCGTTGGCGCTTCAAAAAACTCTTTATCTGGGCATAGTTGCTGCATTTTATAAAAGATACCGCGATCGGTCGCCACAATAAACTTTTTATTAGGCATAGTTTGCGCTGCTTTAATAAGCTGGCTAGTAGAGCCAACAGCATCAGCGAGTTCAACAATTTCAGCCGGTGATTCTGGATGCACCAATACGCCTGCATCTGGATGCAAGACTTTAAAGTCTTTTAGCGCTTTGGTTTTAAACTCATCATGTACAATACATGCGCCGTTCCACATGATCATATCGGCGCCAGTATTCTTTTGAATATAACTGCCTAAATGCTTATCTGGGCCCCAAATGATTTTTTCGCCTTGCTCATCTAAGTACTCCACTATTTCAAGTGCACACGATGAGGTAACTATCCAATCAGCACGCGCTTTAACCGCGGTAGAGGTGTTAGCATACACTACCACTTTACGGTCTGGGTGTTGATCACAAAACGCTGAAAACTCATCCACTGGGCAACCAATATCTAATGAACAAGTCGCTTCAAGTGTTGGCATAACCACGGTTTTGTTAGGGGTTAGAATTTTAGCAGTCTCACCCATAAAACGTACACCCGCGACGATGATCATGTCGGCTTCATGGCGAGCGCCAAAACGCGCCATTTCGAGTGAATCGGCTACACAGCCGCCCGTTTCTTCAGCAAGCGCTTGAATTTCAGGATCAGTGTAATAATGAGCAACAAGTACCGCGTTTTTCTCTTGCAGTAATTGTTTTATACGCGCTTTATATTCGCCTTTTTCGTCTTGTGTTAACGGTGCCGGCTTAGGAGGGAAAATATAACCTTCAGGCATAATAGTTTGAGCTAAACTCATGTTCTCGACCACTTTATTTACAGTGCAATTAATAGCGCAAATTATACGAGAAACGAACGGTAAATAATAGCAATCTAGTCAGGCAGTTTATAAATAAAAATAAGGGAGATACTAAGAAATATATTATACGGAGAAAGTGTACCAGAAGTGGT